>JAWODE010000069.1:0-12149 GCA_046483455.1 Candidatus Hydrogenedentota bacterium
GTGGAGACCCTCCGGGTCGCCACTCTTGGCATTGCATCTCGAGGTACCGATTTGGAGACCTTCGGTCGTAAGAGTGGCGCGGTCATGAGACCACGCCACAGCGAGAGGTCAGGAGACCACATCACAGCGAGAGGTCAGGAGACCACACCACAGCGAGAGGTCAGGAGACCACACCACAGCGGGAGGTCAGGAGACCACGCCACAGCAGTAGCATGGCCGTCTCGGCCATGGTGTGGCACGGGCGCGACATCCGTGCTACTTTGGCGGACGGCGCCGAAATGGCGCATCTTTTGCTGTCGCGAGAATTGTTGTCTCCTCAGGTGTGGCCTTTCCGGTGTGAGGCCATGCCGGAGCGCGGAGGACCTGGCGAAAAAGTAGCCGCGGCATCTTGCCGCGCATGTTTGACATAGTAGGTGCGAGGCGGTGAAGGCCTGGAAGGACTGGGGAACCACGCGGCAGCGCGGAGTCTTCTTTGTGTCTTCGTGCCTTGGTGGTTGTATTTCAAGAATATTTTCACACAGAGCCACGGCGAGGAAAGTAGCGCGGTCGCGACCACGCCACAGCCAGAAGAGAACGATCGCAGGGGGACGTTATTGTTTTGCCCATTGGACGAGGTCTTCCGGGGGAAGCGCGCCCCAGTAGAGCCGGAGACTGTGTATGAGGCCACTCCATGCGGGTCCTTTTTTGTAGTGGCCTACCGGCGTGCCCGGATCGCCGCCTACGGTCAATCCTTCGTTCGGCGGTTGCACGATGAACCCTTCGGCTTTGGCTTCCCCCGCGATATTTCCGTTCACATACAGGCGCAAGACCAGGTCTTGGGTTAAGACGCCCGCGAGATGCACGTCTTTGTCCGGTTCGATGAGTTCACTGCTCCGAACAAGGCACAAGATGTTTTGCGACCGTATTGCAAAATGGGGGTGTCCCTCCCGCAAATAGAGCGAGAATCCGTTGGTTTGTCCGCCGAACGAGACCACAACGCCATCCGGCGCCTCCGGGCGGCACCATCCACCCACCGTAAGGGCGCGCATGGCGGGACTGAAGTCCTGGTCGGGGTCCGGCACGTTTACCTGGCCTGAACCGTCCAGCGCGAGGGCTTTCCCGTGAGGGGTATCGATGATGCGTCCCTGGTGAAGCAGGCCATTGCGGTTGTTCCCCGATACATCGGGCACGCGGCCGTTTTCGACCCGCTCGAAATCGTAGGCTAAAGCCAGCTCGAGACCGGTGAACTCGGGTTCCGGCGGTTTCGTAGGTTTGTAGTCGGATTCCGCAAGCAATTCCTTCAGCAGTGCTTGCATCTCCGCGAGTTTTTCCTGGTGTTGTGGGTCGTTTACCAGATTGTCGAGCTCATAGGGGTCGGTTTCGAGATCGTACAATTCGTCGATGTCATCCTCTACTTCGGGATAATGAATGTATTTCCACCGTTTGGTACGGACACCGAACATGGTGGGCAACCCGGGTAGCCAGCCTTCCTGGTAATAGGCGTACAGGAATGCTTCGCGCCACTCGGGCGCCGCTTTTCCTGTGAGTACCTCTGTGAGCGGCCGTCCCTGCATAGTCTCCGGGACGGGTACGCCGGCCATGTCGAGCATGGTCGGGGCGACATCGATGTTCAGCGCCATGGCCTCGGGCCGCGAGCCCGCCGGGATGAGTTTCGGATGCCGCACCAGGAGGGGTATTCGTAGAGATTCCTCGTACATCAGCCGTTTGTCTCCGCGGCCGTGTTCTCCGAGAAAAAAGCCATTGTCGCTGGTGTAGATGACGACCGTGTTTTCGAGAGCGCCGCGTTGTTCGAGTGTATCCAGCACTTTTCCGAGGCTTTCGTCTACGGCCAGGAGAGCCCTGAGGTAATTCAACTGGTTTTCCTTATCGCCGCGCCACGGACCCGGCTGTATTCGGTCCGGTACTTCCTTTTTCTCACTCTTGCGCCAGGGTTCAACGCGGGCCCCGTGTGTCTGTGCGCGGCGCATCCAGCGCGGTTTGTCTGACAAGTCGTCGGCGTAATTCGGAGGTTCGGGCAATTGTGCGTCCGGGAAGGCATTGGCGTGCCTTGGCGCGGGGGTAAAGGGACCGTGGACGGCCTTGTGCGACAGGGTGAGACAGAAGGGCTTCTCGCGGTCGCGTTTGAGCCAATCGACTGCGTACTCGGTGAGGATATCCGTCATGTAGCCTTCGGCCTTGAAATCCTGGCCGTTTTGGTTCAATTCGGGATTCATGTACCTGCCTTGTCCGCGAAAACTCAGCCAGTAATCGAATCCGGGGCGCGGACCGGCCTTGGGCGCCTGGTGCCATTTCCCGACCCAGGCCGTTGCATATCCGGTCTTTTGGAGTTCTGTCGCGAAGGTGGGAAGCGTGTAGTCGTAGTCTCGCCGTTCGTTGGTACGGACGCCGTGGATATGGGCGTGGCAGCCGGTTAGAAACGATGCCCGGCTTGGCGAGCAGAGGGACGTGGTCACGAAGGCATTCGCAAAGCTGGCTCCCTCCCGTGCGAGGCGGTCCATATTGGGCGTGTCGAGGAAGGGGAAGCGTCCGGTGTGGCCCATGGCGTTCCAGGCTTGGTCGTCAACGAGAACGAAGAGGAAGTTGGGGCGGCCGGACGGTTGGGCCGGTGTATGGGCGGAAAAGGCGAGGCCGGTAAGGCCGGCGGTGGTGGTTAAGAAAGACCTGCGGTTGAGGGTATGTTGTTTCACGAATTGCTTCTCCATGTTGTGTGCCTTCTGCGTCGCGAAAACACTTGGGACAGACCCCGGTTTGCTGCGCAAACCGCCGGGTCAGTCCCGCGTTTTCGCTACGGGTTTGCCGAGCGCATCGACCGGGTTTTCAAGCGTCAATATATCCCCGACAAGATGCGCAAGGTCAGGCAGATCGTACCATGGCAAAGCGCCGTGGACCGCGTTGTGAAGCTGGTTGTGCGTAATGCCGAGCTCGACCACATTTGACCACGAGACGAGACATTTCTCGATATTCACCGATGCAAAACGCTCCGGTTTAAGCGCTGCCGCATGCATTGCCGGCACGCCCACATGCCCGATGGAAACCAAGTGTACTCGCTCGACCTCCGCGTGTTGGCGCGCGAAGTCGGCCGCGCTAAGGATATCCTGAGTCCGCATGCCGACAAAGGGTTTCGCGAGGATGTATCCGATGTAAAAGTCCTGCCAATTCAGTCCGATGGCTTCGCCGAACTTTTTCTGCTCCGTTTGGCGGGCTTCGCCGGTGCCGCGCACATCGACGGCGACTACCGCGCGCTCGTTGGTCAGCAGGCCTTCGACGGGGCCGCCGGGCCGGCACGCTTCCGCAATCCCTGCTTCGTGCAAGAGCAGCGTGACGGAAGTAGGGGAGGCGTCGGTTTTTGTCACGTACGCCGCGGGCAACGTAATGCTTTCGCCATTGGACAAAGCGAGTTTTTCGATACGCAGGCCGTCGCGTTCGTCGGTGCCGAGGAGCCGGCATTCGAGTGCGGGTACTTCATCGTCGATGCCGATAATCTCGCGCACCTTGGTACGCAGTTCGGCGTCGGTGGCATTGGCGAGGAAGTCCGCGCGCGGTTTTTGCAGGGAAGCGAGGTATTCGCGGTTGAGGTCATAAACGGAGCGCGCGCCGTCGAGCAGCATGACCTCGCCCTCGGGCGTGCACAGCGCTTCCTCTTCGGTGAGCAATTCGAGTTCGGGTTCGACGAGGGGTTCGTCGACACCGGTGAGCCATCGCGCCAGCCAGCGCACGGCCCCTTCGCGTTGAAGCTTGTTGTAATTGTGTTTTGCGTCGTTTTCGAGCAAGTCGACGTTCTCCGAATAACCGAGGCGCGAGTAGAGCCGTTTGGCGTAGCGGAAGTTTTGCCAGGTGGCGTTAATATCGAAGAAATCGTGGGTGGCCGCGAGGATTTTAACGGGCATCGGCGCGCGCATCATGACGTAGTCGGGATGTTCCATGCCCCACCGAAGCTGACCGTAGATGTTTTGCTCGGCATCTCCCGAGGTGCGCCGTGTTTGTTCCTTAAGCAGGTTGAGGTAGCAACTTGGCGCTGCGGCGTCGATACGGTTGTCCAACGCCATCATAAAAGAGGTTTGGGTGCCGCCGCCGCTGTTGCCGGTGCATCCGATGCGCTCGGGGTCCACCTCGGGACGCGATTGCAGGTAGTCAATGCCGCGCATGCCATCCCAGATTTCGTACGTGGCGGTGTTTCTACCGAGCAGCATGCTGCCAATACCGACCATGGTGTGGGCTTTCGTTCCCCAGAACGGCGCTTCACCGTTTTCGTCAAGAAATTGGGCGCGTTCCCCTTGGTCAATCGGGTCGAAGACCAGGGCGGCCATGCCGTTGAGCGCCAGAAACGCCCCCACGGACTGATAGGTATCGTGTGCTTTGGCGTTTGCTGCGTGCCCGCAGGGCACCAATATGCCCGGGTACGGCGGTGCGTGGTCCGATGATTCCGGCACGAATAGCAGAGCGGTCACGTAATGACGTGGCCGGCTTTCGAAGAGGATTTTCTCGACCCGGTAGCCGTCGCGTTCAATGACGCCTGTAATCTTGGGATTCAATGGCGTACGCTCGGGAAACCCGTCTAAATGCGCCACAAATTGGGCCTGAAGCGCTTTATAATGCTCTCGAATGGCTTGGGGGTCGGTACGAGCCTCGTAGGAGTCTTGCCACGCCGTCCAGGCTGCGTCAACCTTGTCGAGCAGATAGTCCCGCAGCATGTTGGGCGGGTCTTCGATGCCGGCTGCCTTCAAAATTTCGTCTAACGGGGGACCGTCCGCAAAGGCCCCGCTGGAAATCCCGATTGCCACGGTGAGTGCTATCACAACCAATTTACTTTGCATGATGTGAATCCCTTGAATTGGCCTCGTTGCTCCGGTTCGCCCTGTTGACCATACCGCAACCGGATTTTCCTCTCAAGCAGGAGGCAGCACCTTGTAACGGACGTTGCCGGGGAAAGAGGGCCACTAGAAAAGCGGGCGCCGTATTTCCAGCCAAGCAATTTCAAGGCAGCATATCTCTTACGTCCTTTCGGGACTTCTTTGGGCCGCTTTCGTCTTTTAGGCCGTTTCGTTTCCTTTTGCCTTTCCGCGAACTTTGACTTTAGCCCACGATGGCGTATGATAAGCAGGTTGTATTTCACCACGCTTTCCAAGAGGAGGTAGTCTCATGTCACAAGGTACGACCCGTCGTCAATTCCTACGAAACGCCGCTGCCGGCACGGCCGCCATCGGCATGACCGCGTCGAGCTATGCCCGCGTGAAAGGCGCTAACGACCGTATCTCGATCGGCGTCATTGGTTGCGGGGTTCGCGGACGCAACGCTCATATGACGAACATGCACCGTCTCGCCGAAAGCGAGAATGCGGAGGTCACGGCTGTTTGCGATCCGTGGCGCGTACAGCGCGAGCGGGCCGCCGAGGATACGAAGAGCTGGTACGGCCGCGCCGCCCGTCAGTTTGTTACGTATAAGGATGTGCTTGCGCTGGACGATGTTGATGCGGTGATGATTGCGTCGTGCGACCACCAGCACACAACCCATTTGAAGGCGGCCGCCGAAGCGAAGAAAGATATGTACTGCGAGAAACCGCTTGCTATGGATTTCGACCGGTTGAAGGAGGCGTGCGACGCGGTGAAGGCCAACAATCTGGTTTGTCAGATTGGTACCCAATTGCGCAGCATGACCAGCATGAACGGCGCCCGGGCCGTATACCAGAGCGGCAGGCTCGGCACGGTAGGACGCATCGAACAGCGGCGTAACGCCGTCAAGCCCTATTGGTACTCCCGGGTTCAGGAGGTCAAAGAAGAGGATGTTGATTGGAACGAGTTCCTGATGGACTGCGAACCGCGCCCGTTCGACCCCGTGCAGTATTCGGGCTGGTATGGCTACCGCGATTTTTCCGATGGCCCGGTGCCCGGTTTGGGGAGCCATTTCGTGGACCTCGTGCATTACATCACCGGCGCAAAATTCCCAACTTCAGCGACGTGTTTGGGCGGCACGTACACCTGGAAAGACGAGCATAATTTCACCTGTCCCGACCATGTCCAAGCGCTGTGGGAATATCCGGAAGGGTTTATGGTTTCGTACTCGACGAATTTCGGGAACGGCAGTGGCCGGTCGTTCAAGTTTTTCGGCGATGCGGCCGTTTTGGATTGCCTGAATTGGGACAAGCCCATGCTGACCTCGGAAGGCATCAACGCTTCGAAGGGCGAGAGCTTCGAGCCGCAGGAAGTCGAGCACGTCGATGGCCCCGACCATTATCAGAACTGGCTGCAGTGCTTGCGTACGCGCGAGACGCCGAATGCCTCGATCGACGCCGGGTACCAACACGCGGTCGCGGCGATTATGGCCATGAAGTCCTTCGATACGGGCAAACGGCAAATCTACGACCCGGAGAAACGCGAAATTCGCAGTGCATAGTATTGGAAGTGCGTCACATCACGAAGGGAAGTACATCATGAAAACTACTCGACGCGAGTTTTTGGGTCGCTCTGCCCAGTTTGGAGCGGCCGGTGTTGCGGCTATGGCGCTCGGCGCCTCCGCTGCCGAGACCCCGCCCAACGGTCCCTGGAAAATCGGGATTTATACGCGGCCGTGGGACAAGTTCGACTACCGCGTGGCTCTTGACGCGATTGCCGAAGCCGGTTACAAATACGCCGGATTGATGACGACGAATAACGAAAACCGTCTGGTCATTTCGCAGAAGACGACACCCGACGAGGCGCAAGAAGTAGCCGAGGAATGCAAGAAGCGCGATCTCGAGGTGCCGTCGGTGTATGGCGGAGGGATTCCCGTGAACGAGTCTCTCGAAGCCGGTATCGCGGGCATGCGCAGGCTTATCGACAATTGCGCCATCGTCAAGGCGGATAACCTGTTGATGGGCGGTATCGGCAACAAGGAATTGTACGATGCCTACTACAAGGCGATCGCGGAGACCTGCGACTACGCGGCGGAGAAAGGCGTTGGTGTCAGCGTGAAACCCCACGGCGGTCTCAATGCTACGGGACCTCAGTGCCGCAAGACCGTCGAGGAGACCGTCGGCCATAAGAATTTCCGCATCTGGTACGATCCCGGCAATATCTTTTACTACTCGAATGGTGAACGCAATCCCGTGGACGATGCCGAGGCCGTTGACGGCCTTGTGGTGGGCATGTGCGTCAAGGATTACGAGCATCCCAAGAATGTGGCGATCACACCCGGCGACGGCATGGTCGATTTCGAGAAGGTGATGGCGGTGCTCAAAGAGGGCGGATTCACGAAAGGCGCGTTGGTTGTCGAGTGTGTTTCGCCCGGCGACGAAGCCCATCTTCTTTCGGAAGCGAAACGCGCCCGGAAGTTTGTCGAGGAACTGGTCGCGAAGTAGGATTGCCGGCCCGAAAACGTTCGCGGGTGTTGCTGTGGTGAATCCACACGCAAAATAGAAGAATTCCCCGGGACGGGTATCAAACCCGCCCCGGGTTCTCCCCGAATCAGGGTTTTATTACACGTAGTCTTGGCCGTTGAGGCTGTTGACGACGGATGTGAGCCATGCGTGGAGTTGGGCTTGCATACCGGTGGCCCGGGCTCGGCTGCGGGAGAAGACATCGTTGGCCTCATCCGGGTCCTGATTGAGGTCATAGAGTTTAAATGTAACCTTACCGTCTTTGTTTTCGATGCGGTGGAGTTTCCATGGCCAGTCCAGCCAGGCGCTGTGTCCCGGGAAGTTGTCGGTGGCGTATTGTTGTTTGATCTCGCCCGCATCGAGCCGCAAGCGCTCGTTATCGGTGACCTCTTTCCCTTCTCTCTGTGCTTCGAGGAGTTCGGCCATCCACTCGGCGCTGGGCGTACGCATGCCTTTCGTGGGGTGGTCCCAGAATCCGATGGGTTTGGGCCGTGCTTCCATGGCGCCGTCGATGAGAGGCGCGAGGCTAATGCCATCGAGGGGCGGCTGATTGTCGATGCTCACGCCCACGATATCCAAAAGTGTCGGATAGATGTCGGATGTGACGCAGGGGAGGGTGGTAGCGTGGTGTCCGGAAATACGTTCGGGCCATTCGAGGAGTGCCGGCACACGGAGGCCGCCCTCGTAAATTTGCCCCTTATGGCCGCGCCCGCCGGTACTGCCGACCTCGGGCAGGCCGCCGTTGTCGCTGCAATACCAGAGAATGGTGTTCTCCTTGATGCCCAAGTCGGCAATTTCCTTCCGAAGCTTGCCGAAGGCGCGGTCCATGCTGGTGATCTCGCCGTAAAAGTGAGCGAAATCTTTTTCCTGATCGGCGTAAGGTTCAAGGTCGCGCTCGACGGCACGATGGGGCTTATGGGGCGAGCCGAACCAGACGACGGCAAGGAAGGGATTCGGGCCTTCGGCATGTTTGCGCATGAATTCGATGGCGGCGTCGGCAGCGATCATCGAACTTTCGCCCTCGATCTGAACGGCTTTGCCCTCGCGGCTCAAGATGGGGCCGTTGTCGTAAAAGTTAGGGGCGGAGAGCCATTCGTCGAAACCGCTGTTGGCGGGATTGACGGGACTGCCCTTCTGGACTGACCCGAGATGCCATTTGCCGAAATGGCCGGTGGTATAACCCGCGGATTTGAGGGCTTCCGCGATGGTGATCTCCTGTGGACGCAGCGTGTGGCCCCATTTGAAGCATCCCATGCGGTTGGGTGTGCGGCCTGTCATCACGCTGGCCCGCGTTGGGGAACATACCGGCGCGGCGGCGTAGAAACGGTCGAAGCGGAGCGCTTCCGCGGCCATAGCGTCGAAATGGGGCGTTTTGAGGACGGGATGGCCGTTGTACCCCATGTCGCCCCAGCCCTGGTCGTCGGCCATGCACAGGACGATGTTGGGTTTCCGCGCAGCAGCACCGTGGGCGCGTTGTGTAAACAGGCCGAGTCCGGCGGCTGCGGTTCCCGCGGCCAGCATTCCCAAAAATTCGCGGCGGCGTATCTGCATGGCTTCCCCCTTTGAGTTCAGGCTTTACCTTTTTGTAGGTTCACGTAATCTGACCATAGGGAGACAGAGAGGATCAAGAAGTAGCGCGCACGAAAGCTTGTCTAGCCATGATGGACAATATATAGAGGTCCATGATGTCCATACCGTCCATAAGGCAGGGCCGGACCGAATGCGCTTTTCAGTGTTGAGCGATTTTGGCGGCGGCTTCGTTGGCGACGTGCGTTACGGCTTCACTCATTGCGCGGGGTACCGCGGAAATGTGGTCATTTTCGAGGGGAACCCGCGCGCTTACCACGTCTGCCCAGAGAAGCTGGGTGCCAAACGTTTCGCGCAGTTCGAGGCGTACTTCACAGACCGCTTCGGGTGGCGCGGCATCGCGGTCCACTTCAAATTTGCGGAGGTCGCCGACGAGCAGCAGCTCCGGGCGGTTCACATCGGAAGCATCGCCGGCATCCTGGAAGCGCTCGGTGGCGACGATGGCGTCCGTGAGGGCGCGGGTGACCATCTCGTTGGGTTTCATCGCCCATTCGGCGTGGGGGTAGGCGCGCACCTCGAGACCCTCCGTGTAAAGAACGGGCGTTTTGTACATCAACGGTGCGCTAAGCGGACGAATCCCAAGCGCGCGATCGGTGGGGTCGGTTTTATCAACGGACACGCTGGGCGCAACCGTGTAGTATGTGGTCGGCGTGATTTGAGGACGCATGCAGCCGGCGGCCGCCAGAATCGATAGTATTAAGAAAAATGCAGCGCGACGCATGAGTCATCTCCCTTCGGGTTTAGCCGGACCATACACGATAGCAGAGGGGTCTTCTTTAAGCACGACGGCCAGGGCCCGTAATGCATCGAGGGTTTCCGTGAGTGCCGCCATCGTCTGGTTGACGGAATGCTCGACGTTGTCGATCTGATAGACGGCCGTCTTTGTGACGGTATCGAGCTGTTCGGTCATCTCTTTCGCGGACTCAGCCAAATCGCGCACGCTCCGTAAGGTGTCTTGCAATTCTTGTTCTGTCTTGGCAAGGTCGAGAGGTTCGACTTTTTCGTTCATAGTGGTCATGGTTCGATTTGTCGACTCGATGAGCTCCTGTGTCTTTTCGGTGAATTTTCTGACTTCGGTGCGGATATCTTTGATGAGTCCCCGGACATCTTCAACGCCTTCATTGGTGCGGCTTCGGATTTCTTTCAGGGACGTAGTGGTCTCCTCGAGCACTTCACGGAAGTCCGTTATGGCTCCGTCGGCATCTTCGAGCATTTTGGTGAGTTGCCCCTCTTTGATACCTTCCAGGCCGGTGTCGATTTTTGCACCAATTTCGCTGACTTGTTTAAGAATTTCCGGCACGCTGCCTGCTGTCGAGGCAAACAGCGACGGTTTGGAGGGAATCTCCGAACGGGGCTCGAGTTTGCCTGCCGCGGCATCCCCGCCCGAAAGCGAGACGGCCATGGTGCCGGTGGCGATGCTGTACATAACCAGTTGGGCTTTTACGCCTTTGTAGACGGTGATTTCTTCGTCCTCCACTTGGATGTCGACGCGAACGTTGCGGTCTTCTGCCACGCCAATGTCGGAGACTTTGCCCACAGGCACGCCGTTGTATTCGACGAGGCCGCCGCGGTTTAGGCCTAAAATGGATTCGTCGAAAAGTATGTAGTACGGCGTTTGGGACCCACTCTTGTATCCCGAAATAACGAGGAATCCTCCCGCGAGAATGGCAAAGCATACGACCAGGAAGATGCCTACCTTTGTTTTCTGTGCCCGGGTTGCCACGAGACTGCCTCCTAAGGGTTGTATTGAACGATGTACGCGTCGGGCTTGCGTTCGAAGAATTGCCGCACCCGTTCGTTGGGGCTGTGCTGCGCTTCTTCTACGGCGCCCTGGAAAACGGCTTTGCCGCCATCCAGCATCAGGACGTGATCGGCGATTTTCTTAATGGATTCCAGTTCATGGGTCACGATAATGAATGTGATGCCCAGAAGCCTCTTCAGGTCCAGGATGAGGTTGTCCAAGCCAGAGGCCATGATAGGGTCCAGTCCGGCGGACGGCTCGTCAAAATAAACGATTGGCGGATCGAGTGCTATGGCGCGGGCCAACCCCGCCCGTTTTTTCATTCCCCCCGAGAGCTCCGCCGGGAGGAGGTCCTTCGCGGCGGAAAGTCCCACCAGACTGAGTTTCAGCAAAACCGCGGCCTGGATAAGCTCCTCTTCCATGTCGGTGTATTCGCGCATAGGCAGGGCCACATTCTCGCCTACCGTCAGGGAATTGAACAGAGCACCCGACTGGAAGGCGATGCCGATATGCCGCTGAACCTCGGAAAGCCGGTCTTCATCCATAAGGGTGATATCGGTGCCGGAGTACAGGACGTGACCGGAGGTCGGAGTCAGGAGCCCGGTCATATGTTTGAGCAGCGTGGTCTTGCCACACCCGCTGCCGCCGATGACGACGAATATCTCGCCTTTGGGCACCTCGAGGGAGACGTCGTCGAGGATGAGTTTCTCGCCATAGTGAGCAACGAGATTGCGAACTTCGATAAGCGCCTCGTTTTGGTTGTTGTATTTGTCAGAGCACATAATAAAAAACCAGCGCGAAAGCCATATCAATTACGATAATTACGAAGATATCCATCACCACGGCGCGGGTGGTCATGAGGCCGACGCCGCGCGAGCCGCCGGTGACCCGTAGCCCATTATGGCAGCCGATAATCACGATGGCCGTGGCGAAAAATAACGATTTCAGGAGTCCCTGAATCACATCCTGGTAAGTGAGGGCGTTAATGGTTTGGTGCACCCAGACGTCGGCGGAATAGCCGAGGACGCCGATTCCCCAGAAGCTGCCGCCCAACACACCCATGTACATGGCTATAACCGTCAGGCACGGCATGGCAATGAGGAGGGCGAGCACCTTGGGCGCTACCAGAAACTGGGGCACTTTGAGTCCCATGCCCTGCAGGGCATCGATCTCTTCCTGCACCTTCATGGTCGCCAGTTCTGCTGCAATGGCTGCACCGGTGCGGGCGGAGACAACCACGGCGGTCATGATGGCCGCCAATTCGCGGGCAAAGGCGATCACCGTCAGGTCGGCGACGTAGATGTCGAGGCCGACGCTGCGCAACTGAGCGGCGCTTAGCATGGCAATGATGAGTCCGAGGAGCACATTCATGATGCTATTAATCCAGATGGCGCGGACGCCCATCTCGTGGAGTTCCTCGGTAAAGAGCCCCCAGCGCAGTTTTCTGCCCTCGAGAGGGCCGATAAATGT
>JAWODE010000277.1:0-3008 GCA_046483455.1 Candidatus Hydrogenedentota bacterium
CCCGATCCGCGTCTGGTGCTGTTTCCCGAGGAGTTCCACCGCTCCCGCAGCCTGCGGAAAACCATCCGGCGACGGAATTTCGAAATTCGCTTCGATACCGTTTTCGAGGATGTCATTACAGGGTGCGCCGAAGCGCCGCGCAGTTATGGGGAGGGCACCTGGATCACTGAGGAGATGAAACGCGCCTACACGCGCCTGCATGAGCTGGGGTACGCTCATTCCATCGAGTGCTGGCATGAGGGGACGCTGGCGGGCGGCGTCTATGGACTTTCGTTGGGCTCGTGTTTCTTCGGCGAATCGATGTTCACGCGGGTCACCGATGCATCGAAAGTGGCCCTCTCGGTCCTGGCCCAGCTCTGCGAGGCGTGGGGCTTCGAGTTCATCGACTGCCAACTTACCAACGAACACCTCTTAACCTTGGGCGCGCGCGAGATTCCTCGGGAGGACTTCCTCAACCGTCTCCATCGCAATCTCGAACACCGAACGCGTCGGGGCTCGTGGAAAAGAGCCGCCCGAGAGGCAGTGCAAGGGTGAGGCCGCTCTCAGTGGTGCGAAGGGTGTGAAGGTGCGGTGAAGCTGAAGTTCAGGAGCGCTAATTTCCTCGGAGGTGACAAAGGATGACGGTTCTGGGATCGCCGAGCGCCAGCTCGGCATTCTGGTATTCTTGTTCCTCGAGCCTGCGCTCGGCGATCCCGGGAAATGCCTCGCTACGGCGTGATGTCCCCCCTCGAGAATTTCAAAAACCGGGACTGTGGAGCTGTTGAAAAACCAAGCTTCCGTAGCGCAGACGCGAAAAGCGGCCGGGACAGACCCTGGTTTGCTGCGCAAACCACCGTGTCAGTCCCTGTTTTTCGCTCTACCCCAATGGTTTAAGGACATTTTTGACAGCTTCACTGTACCAAGTGAGCGACGTAGGAGCGAGAGGGGACTATCCCAAGGTTTTTGAACAGGTCGCTTTTTCTTCTGATGGTTTACGGGTGAGTCGAGCGGCTCGCATTTCGCGGGAAACGACTTCAGAGACCTAAATGATCAAACCGCCATACGAGCCGGGCAACCTGCGGCACGAAGTGTGGCTGCTCAAGGCGGATGTGTTTTCCAATCCTTCATTGGTCTTGATCGGCAGCTCGTGCACAAACAACGCACCCGGACAGAGACGGGTTCTTGAAACCAGAGGCGTCTTGGAGACCGCACCTCCGGTGCAAGGCCGGATGCTATTGTGGAGAGGCGTATCGAAGCACAGGATAGTTGCGTTGCAGGCGGGCAGCATCGATGATAAAGGAGTCCTCGAGCAACCGGATTTGAATGCCGCCGAGGCGGTCGGTGCGGAGGGTGAGGATGCCGCGTGATTCGTACCGGTGCAACACGTCGGGATGCATCCCGTCCTTTCCACGCCAGGGGCCTGTCGAGACGAGAGCGAATTGCGGGGCAACCGCATTGAGGAAAGGAGCCGTACTCGACGTATCCGAGCCATGATGCGGCACCTTCATCACGTCACTGCGGCAATCGGTTAAGCACAGGGTCTCCTCAATGGGTTGTTCGATATCGCCTGTGAGCAACAGGCTTCCGCCCGGCCAAACGAGGCGGGATACCACCGAGCGGTTGTTAAGGTTTGGCGCGTCCGCCCTCGCGGCATCAGGGTGAAGTACTTCCAACGTTGCCCCGGAAAGGGGGATGGTGTCGCCGGCTCTCACGACGCGGACGGGAATCGCATGTTCGTTGCATAATGCCGCCAAGTGGGCCTGCTCGGATTCCGGTTTATCGGCGGCCAGTTCCGTACCAACCAACAATTGACCGATCGACATTTCTTCAAACACGGTGAGTAACCCACCGATGTGGTCGCGGTGGGGGTGGGTCAATATCACGTTGTCGATATGGCGCACGCCGTGGGCGCGCAGAAACGGCACCACGATCCGTTCGCCGGCATCAATGTATTGGGAACGGTCGCCGCCGTCGATCAGAACCGTTTCCCCGCCGGGGGTATGGATGTAGATGGCGTCGGCGCGGCCGACATCCAGGACGACGGCCTCGGGCCGGGGTGTCGGCCGCCACCAAACAACCGCCGCTATGACAAGAATAGCGACCGCGATGCCCGCCTTGCGCCGGATTCGAGGATTCTCGAGGCCGATCACGAGAAGCGCGAAAGCGGCCCAGTAACACAGGAGGGCCGTCGCCGAAGGCCGCGAGACGTCGAAATGGGTTGCCGGAACCTGCCGCATGGTATCGACAAGCCACCCGATGAGAGTCGTTACGGGGAGAAGGGCGTGCCCGAAAACCGATGCAAATCCCATCCACACGAAGGACAACAAGCTCGTGATAAAACAAAGCCATAGTCCGATGGCCAGCAGGGGCACCACGCAGAAATTTGCCAGAGGCGCGGCAACCGAAATGCTGTTGTAATGGTAAGCGGCCATGGGAAGCGGCAGTATCAGCACGGCCACGGGTATCGCGAGGGGCTGCCGCAGGTAGTAAGGGGCGCGTTGCAGGGCGTCCGCGATATGCGGCAGAAACAACAAAATCGAGGCCACGCTGAGAAACGACAATTGAAACCCTGCGTCAAACAGCACACTTGGGCGCCATGCGAGGAAGAGCAGCGCGGCAATACTCAACGCGGTTGGCGCATCGCGCTCGCGCCCGGCAAAATCGGCCATTAGGTATACCGTAAACATGATGGATGCCCGTACCGCCGGGGTCCTTCCGCCCGACATGAGCGCGAACAGCCAAACCAGCCCGAGCGCGAGGACCGACGCCCGCCGCCGCGTCGAGGTCAGGGCTTCGAAGAACGCCGACGCGGTGACGAACACGATCGCGATGTGAATGCCCGAGATGGCGAGGATATGCGAGGTGCCGGTATCGACGTAGCGCGCATAGTCCTCGGGAGTCAATCCGCTTCGGTCGCCCAGCCAAACCATCAGCGCGAACGTGTGGGCGTTCGCGGGCATAGCTTGTTGAAGACGCTCCGCCTGTACGCGGCGTAAACGCGCCGACCAGTATTCTACGGAGTACCAGGG
>JAWODE010000562.1:0-3390 GCA_046483455.1 Candidatus Hydrogenedentota bacterium
TCGCAGTGGAAGTATATGCGGCGATCCAGCGCGCCGTTGCATATCCGAAAGCTTGGGTGGAATTTGATAGGGAAATCCGGCGATCTTTGGTGCGGACGGTTTCCTTACGGTGTTCTTTACACGGAGACAGATGACGCCATCTTCATTCTTGCGGTAATGCATTTGCATCGTAATCCTGAAAGATGGGAAAGACGCGTGTAACTACCCGGCAACCCGCCCCCGAGTGACCCCGGCCTGCCGAACTTTTCGGGTTGCTGGGTCATCGGTGGCGAGCGACTCCCTCCGTTTTATGGGTCGAAACCTCGCACTGTGACCTCGCTAACAACTTCCACACAGCAAAGAATCAATCCGACTGATCGGCCCGATCCGACCGATCGGCCCGATGGGCCACTTTCCACAGAGGGTCCTTCCTGGGATCGCCGAGCGCCAACTCGGCATTTGACTGAAAGGCGTCGGTTTTTTTCTTGATTTATTGTCTATTTGACAATATACTTCATATAAATTGCGTTATGCGCAACAAGACATTGCAAAAGGGGTTGATTATTCTGGAGGCGCTGGCGGCTGAAGCGCGCGAGTTTTCGCTGGCGGAGATTGCCTCGATGGTCGCGCTCGACAAGAGCCAGACCTGCCGTCTCCTCCAGACACTCGCCATCATGGGCTACGTCATCCGCAACCCTCGCAGCCGCAGGTATCGCATCGGCCTGCGCACCCTCGAATTGTCGTCGTCAATCCTCTCGCGCATGGAACTCCACCGCGCAGGGATGGCGTACCTGCACGATTTGTCCGAGCGCGTCCATGCCACAAGTTATGTCGGCGTGCTACACCTAAACCAGGTTCTGACCATCGCCACCGTATACCCGGCGGGCGTGTACCGGGAGGATGCCCCCGGATTTGGCAGCGTCATGGCACTGCACAACTCGGCCATGGGAAAAGTCCTGCTTGCCCACATGTCTTCCGAGGAAACAGGGGAAATGGGCGAGCGGCTGAAAGACCAACTGGAGAGAATCCGTGCCGAAGATGTCGCGGTCATCATCAAGGGCTCCAATGTGACCGAAAGTGTTGTGGGCGTGGCCGCCCCGGTAAGGAATCACGAAGGGCGCGTGATTGCGGCGCTTGGCGCATCGCTGGGCCTGAGTGCATGGCAGGAACACGATCAGAAAGATTTTCGGGAGACCGTGAAAACGGCCGCGGCCGGCCTTTCATTTGCCCTCGGCCACGCCGCCAGCCGTATCGCCCTGTAGAGGAGGATCGCAATGACATTTTCAGAGGAACTTAAAGCGGCCGGCCTGGAGCGTGGCGCCGATCTGGTCGGCATTGCCTCGATTGGCCGGTTCGACGGTGTCCCGCCGGAGCACCATCCCTGTTCGATCTTCCCTGAGACGCGGTCGGTCATCGTTCTCGGCAAACGCATTGCCCGCGGCTGTTTGCGCGGGATCGAGGAAGGGACCCAGTTCGCCATCTACGCTCAATATGCGAACACGTGGGTCCCGGACCGCTTTCTCGCCCTCACTACCGTCGGCGTGGCCCAATACCTCGAAGACAACCGCTGGGAAGCGGTGCCGCTCCCCTATCTGCCGGTTCAGACGCCCCCCATGGGCGTACCGGTCCGCCCCGGCGCGCCCGCCCCCAACGTCATGCTCGATTTTGACGAGGCCGGCATCCGCGCCGGACTCGGCCGGTTCGGACTCAGCGGCGAGTTTATGACCCCGCAATTCGGCCCGCGCCAACGGCTACAGATTATTTTGACGGACGCTGTGCTGGACCCCGATTCCCTTTGCGAAAACGTGGTCTGCGACGAGTGCGGCGAATGCATTGAAGCTTGTCCGCTTGGCGCTATGGACGCGTCGCAACTCGAAGAACGCACCGTCTGCGGCATGGTCATGAAAACCGCCCGCGTGAACTGGGCCCTCTGCCGCTCGTGCAAGAACGGCGCATTTCCAAACCGGGCCCATCCCAACGGGAACCCGGACCGCACCGCCGCGCTGTGCGTGCGCACCTGCGTGCATCACCTCGAAGACGCCGGACTGATCGGCAACGCGTTCAAAAACCCGTTCCGGCAACGTCCCGCCTGGCGTATCGACAAGACCGGCGCGACCGGCCTCACGGAGGGCTGACCCATGGCGGCGCTTACGGCACAAGCGGTCAAAGACTTCGCATTAATACAGGGACTCGACCTCGTCGGCGTGGCCAACATCGAACGCTTCGAGGGCGCGCCCGAACGCATGCACCCCGCGGCCATCATGCCCGGCGCCAAATCGGTTGTTGTGGTCGCCCGGCGCATCCTTCGCGGCAACTGGCGCGGCATCGAAGAAGGCACCTACTGGCCGGCCTACACCTACTTCGGCTACCACGGACTCCTCAACAGTTTCTTCATTCCCGGGGGCATCTACGAAACCGCCTGTTTCATCGAAGACCACGGCTGGGAAGCCGTGCCCTACTACCCGGGCGTGCCCGAGTCGCAACCGCCTGTTGAACCGATCCGTCCGGGCGCGGTGGCGCCTGATGTGCAACTCGCTATCCGGGTCGCGGGCGTAGCGGCGGGCCTCGGCGAAATCGGCTGGTCGAAAGTCTTCCTTACCCGAAAATTTGGACCCCGCGTCCGGCTGGGAGCCATCATCACCGACGCGGAACTCGAACCCGACCCCCTTGTCGAACCTCAATCCATTTGCGACCAGTGCATGGCCTGCGTGCAAGGCTGTCCCGACGCCATTCCTCACAAAAGCGAGGGCAAAACCGTATCGGTCCAAATCGAAGGCAAGATCTATAGATGGGCCGACATCCACATGGGTCGCTGCACCCTCTGTTACCACGGGGGCGACCCGCGCGTCTCGCCTTTCATTCACAAGACCTTTCCCGGGTACGAATTCGACGTGAGCAAACAGGATGTTTCCGAGGAATCCGCTTACAAGCTATGCTGGCCGTTTTCACTGGGCAAATGGCGTGCTACGGAGGAAGACCCCTCCGGGTACATCGTCGAGGGCCACGCCCGCATCCAGCAATGGGGCGGCGACGAAAGTTATGGGGTCGAAGGGTCCCGCGGGTGTATGCGAAGCTGCTTCGACCACCTCGAACAAACCGGCCAAATCGAGCAAACCTTCGAGAACGGTCCCTTCATCAAACGCAAACGCTGGCTCCTCTCCCACCGCGTGCCAACCAAGCATACGTAGAAACCCCGCAATAGTTTTTCGAAAGCGACAGCCTCCTTCCCCAGATCGCCGGGTAACATGCGACTACATAACTCAAGAGTGCCGTGGCTATCGGGTACAGATTCAATAGGCGAGTCACCCATCTGGTGAGGCTGGAGACTACTCGGCCATCTGGAGCGCCGAAGGCGCGCTAACATACCAGCCCAGCCTGAAGGGCTGGGTATATACGCATTCCTATACATCC
>JAWODE010000094.1:0-6539 GCA_046483455.1 Candidatus Hydrogenedentota bacterium
CGAGTTTCCACCGCGCCGCCGGGCTTCATGCGTAGCGCCACTACCTCGGCATCGGTTTCCTCTCCAGCAAATTTCACCATTGAAGCGCCGGTGCGGAACGCCACAAGGTCCCGCCGGGCGTCGCCAACCACCTCAACGGCCACGCCGCCGTCGCATTCCCGCCGTTTCACGGTAAATAGCTTCTCATCCCCTTCGCGATAAGGAATGAGAACGCTCAGATACTGCGCAGCATCCGTTTTCTCCGGCGGAGATACTACCAGGTGCCACTGATCGGGATAGGTACCCCGCTCGGGTGGGTACTCGAATCCCGTGGTCTGGTTCATAACGACGTTCCCGGGTGCTGCGAACGTGACCGCCATCCGCGAATCCCCTTCCCGCACGGTCACCCTGGCTCCGGCTTCGTCAAGGGCCATCTCGGAACGCGCGTGGAGCCGCCACTCGAACATGACCGGTTCCGGTGCGGCTACGTCATCGAAAATCACAAAAACGCCGGGGCGGATGTGCACGATTTTGCGGACGCATTGCGTCAATCGAGAACCGTAAGCGGGGGTTGCATCCGCCGCAACGTAATCGTAGTCCCGGTTAAGGTCGAAAGCGGTAATGGTTCCGTGCGATTTGGAACTTCGGATGACCTGTCCGGTTCCGCCATCGAAGGTAATGGTGTTCGAGGACTTGGATTCCCACGACCACTTCCTGTGGTGGTCCGAGCCGTACCAGGGATAATACCCTGACGCGATCGCGAGCGGCTCGCGAAACGCTTCAAGCGTGAAAGCGTTCTGGTCGGCATGGGCATGACTAATCGCACCGTACGGATCGCTGTGGATCAGAAAATGGATGTCCTCAGCGGCATTCCCAAGGGCGGTATGCAACGAGACAAGCCCCACCCCCGGGAAGTAACGACCGTGGGGCAACTCGGTGGGCGCCTTACCTTCGAGCGCCTCGTCGTGCAACACGATGCCCAAAACGCCGTGCCCGCCATCGCTGCGGCGCGCCTCCGCGTACCACCGGATATACGGGTCCTGCAAAAGCGAGGAAAAAGCATACATCACCATCGCTTTCCCGGTGGACGCCCCCCCGCTTTCGCCGTCGCCGAACGGCGAGATTTTTGCATAAGGCGGATTCGTATACAGTAAATAGTATGGCGTGTTCTGGAAGAACGGTTTTTGCATGAGATCGACGCCAGTCGCGTTACGCAGGGGCACAACGAAATGCAACGCGAAACTCATGTACGCCGACCAGTAACCCGGCCCTTCATGCCAGCCGCCGTCATCCTTCCCCCACGCGGGGTAGACATTCCAGAAGAGGGTCAGCACATAATCGAGCCACTCGCGCGCCTCGGGCCAATCGTGGGCGAATTCGAGGCAGGCCTCGCCGAGGAACCCCAGGGTGCGCCCCGCGTGGCTCTCATAAGGGTTGGTATGGAAGCGTCGGCGGTTGCGTAGGTGATGGTAAAACTGCGCGGCCCGGATGCGCATGCATGCCTCGACCTCGTCACGCTCCTCGGGCGAGAACAGACCATAGGTCCAGTCATAGGCGCGCACCCCGCGCATCATAACCCACATGGCAGGCTCATCATTGTTGTGGTAAGCTGTCGACCCTTCAGGGTCCCACCGGAAGAAATGGAGAATGCGCCGCTTCGCTTCCCGGCCGTATTTCTCGTCGCCGGTGAGCAAATAAGCGAGGCCACAAAGCTCCATGACATCCATCGGCGGGCGTGTGGCGCGGAAGATTTCGCTGTAGTTTTTGCCCCGCTCGGGGCCCGACCCCTTTACGTAAGGTGGTTCGGATACCAGTTCTTCGCCGATGTGGTTATCGCACCGCGCGCACAAGCGCGCGCATTTTTCCGCGAGACCGCCCTCTTGCGCCCGCCGGCGGTACTCGTCGAGTTCCTCGGGACGAATGAAATGATGCGGCCGCTCCTTGGGGACGGAGGCAATCACCTTGTCAATATCCGGGTAAGGAAACTTGCGCGCCCCCTCCGGCACGTGGAACGTGCGGCATTTGCTGTAGAGCACCTCGCCTCCGTCTCGCACAACCCCGTAACGCCAATACCACCGGCCACTCGGCAGTGTCTCGCGCAACGCGAACGTGCTTACGTCAATGCCGTCGAACCGGCGCACATCGCGCGAAAAATCCGCGGCCCTCGCGATTTCCAGCACGTAGCTCAAGCCGTCGGCGGGAGGCACCCAGATGAAGGGGGGCGGATTCCGGTTCACCGTCGCGCCATCAGCGGGGGTATACGGTTTTTGATTGGCCCGGGGCGGCTGGTCGAGTTCAAGCCCCTCGACGGCGCCGGACAAACACAGCACAGACAAGCACAAGATTAGCAACGACATGGGCAGTATTCCTCCGTTGTCTTTCTGAACGAACGTCAGAATACCGGACACATCACGGGAAGTCGAGATACGTGTACGGCAGGGTCAAAGAACGCACTCAGCAAGAGCGAAAAAGCCACTCTCTTTGGGAATCAGGTTTGGCCGCAGCTCTCTCGTGGACGCGGCGCGCTCGAGTACGCGGGAAAAACGAGCTTGAAGCAGGCGCCGGGGCCTTCCCCCTCCTCGAGAACAACCCGGCCGTTGTGTTTGCTCATGATGCTGCTGACGGCGGCAAGGCCGATACCCGTCCCTTTAGCGCCTTTTGTGCTGAAGAACGCTTCAAAAATCTTGCCTTTCATTTCCGGGGCTATGCCCGGGCCCGTATCCCGAACGGTAAGGCAAACGTTCCCTTCTTCGGCCCATGTGCGGACATGAATCTCGCGCGGTTCTTGCTGCGTTTCCATAGCCTGGCAGGCATTGGCGATCAGATTGAGCAAGGCCTGGCGCAGCAATACAAGGTCGCCGTAACACACGGGGATATCGGGGGCCAGGTCTTTTTCGATACGAACCCCCTGGCGCACCACGACAGGTCTCGCAACATCCAGGCACGATTCCACCACGTCGTTCATCCCGATGGTGGAGAAGGTATTCGTCTGGTGGCGCAGGAACCCCATCGCTTTACGCACCAGCGTGTTGCAGTGTTCGGACTGCGACCGGATGAGGTTAAGCCTCCGTTCCAGACCAGATACCCCTTCGTTTGGAGCGATCAAATCGACTTGGCTGCCGATCACGGACAACGGCGTCCCGAGATCGTGAAGAATGCCCGATACAAAACGCCCCACCGACTCGAACCGGTTGGCATCCAAGGCCAACTCCTGGAGACGGCGCCGCTCGCGGTCATGCTGGCGCTGAAGCAGCGCTCCGTCAACATGGTCCAGAAGTTCGTCGTTGTCAAAAGGTTTTTCGAGATAGGCAAAAGCCTTGTAAGAAACCGCCTCCATGGCGGTCTCCAATTCCCCAAATCCCGTCAAGATAATGACCTCGACATCGGGGAATGTCTCTTTGAGCCATTTCAGCAGCTCGACGCCCGACTCACGCGGCATGCGCAAGTCGGTAATCACCAGATCAACGGGCTGGACCGCAAGAATCTCTTTCGCTTCGGCGACGTTGCACGCGACAAGAACGTTGTGATTCTCTTTCAGCAGCATCCGCAACGCTTGGCGAGGACCATTTTCATCATCAACGACAAGTATGGTACTTCGGCTTCCAGACTGCACGGCGACTCCTCTCCGCGTTTCTCCCTTTTTGTCCTTCCTCTCCCCCGGGACACAGGCGTACGCTTCTCCCCATTATTTCGGCAAGGCTCTCAGCGTTCTTCCCCCGTTAAGAACAAAGCGACTCGGCCTTTATCCTGTCAGCAATCCATATGCCAACGTCAACAATTTACCTTAATAAGCTGAAAATGTAAAGGTTACGAAAGAATGGGCTTCCAGAATATTGGTGCAAAAATGTACACCCGGCCGACCGTCCCAGGATTTGCGCACAAAATTGTACGCCGAAATAGCACGAGTGAAGGCCGAAAAGTATGCATATCTCATGAACAAGTGCACAGGTTGTCCCATTTTTTGGTTGCTTTCCGAGAATCATTGTGCTATTAGAAGCTACCAAAACCGTTGTTGAACCGGTAAGGATAGAGAGTATTTGACCTCTGAACGAGTGAGTGGGCGAAAGATGAACAAGCGCAACTTTACAACCGCCATGTGGACGCCGGCCGGCACCCGTGCCATCCGACTCGCGGTGCTAATTCATTGCGCCTGTGGTTCGCCCATGAGGGAGTCTCGTATAGCATAGACTAGGGCATAGATAAACAAGAGACGCCGCAGGCGAACCCGACACCGCCTGCGGCGTTTTCTTTTTTCAGTGGGTTTTCGCCCGATCAAAGGGCGAAATGAATGGTGACAAAGCAAGGAGGAAAAACGATGCGAACGCTACGACCGATGGTTGCGCATTGGCGCACGATTGTGCCCCTGGGCAGGGGTGACGGACCCAGCATCAGAAAAGTAAGGCCAAACGAGACGGCAAAGAAGGGAGTATGTAGTTATGTCCGGGTTCAATGCGGACTTCTGGGAGATCCCCACAAGTTCAAAATACCTTGAGAATATCCCTGCCGAAAATAATCTCTGGTTCGAAACCGAGCAGGACAGGGAGCGGCGGTATGCCTTACAGGATTTCTTCAAGAGTGTGCTGCCGACCATCAACACGTTGATTGAAACACACCTGACCGACCGGCAGCGGGATATCCTCCGCTTATATTACTTTCAGGGGATGACGCAGGTGGAAATCGCCGAAGCACTCTCCTTGACGCAATCGACGGTGAGCCGGCACTTGTTCGGAACGGCGCGTGACGGTAAGAAAGTGGGCGGGGCAATTGCCAAACTGCGCAAGTTGGTCGACAAGAACAATGTCCAGGAAGTGTCGCATGCCTTAAAGGCGCTTGAGTGCCGCATGATGCAGGCATCGTAACATGCCCGTGAAAACCGTACCGTGCAACGAATGTCGCGGCGCTCGCGCGGCGAAAGCATGCTCCTGGAAAAGATTTTGGGGCCCGGTTCAGGCCTTCAAGGCTTGGCGCAACTGGTCCAAATACCCGGGCACGGCTGTCATGGGGTCTTCCTTGCCTTCATATTCGAGGGCGGCGTAACCGCGGTAATTGGCCGTGCGCAGAATGCCGGTGATCCGGTCAAAGTCGGCATCCTCGACGCCGGCCCCATCGGGTTTCCTGACATGAATTTTGACCTGGACAGTCAGCGCGAGGTGTGCTACCGCCGCCATGTTTTCATAGGGGTTCTCGCGGAAATTGCCGGTGTCCAGGTTGATCCCCAGCCATTCATGATCGACGTTATCGACAATACGCATGAGCGCCTCGGCGGAATCCGTGAGGTAACCATGGTTCTCGATGGCCAGAAACACCCCGCGCGAACCGGCGTAATCGCAACATGCTTTCATGTTCTCAACCATCCAGGCGAAATCCTTCTCCGGGTCCTTGCGCTGGCCCGCGAAAATACGGATACAGGGGACCCCCAGCTCGACGGCATGGTCTACCCAGGTGCGGACATGCTGGAGTTGGGCCTCGCGTTCCTCTCCCGGAGGCAAGCAGAAATTGTTGCGGATGGGCATTCCCGAGATATCGAGACCCAAACGGAACGCCTTGGCTTTCAAGGAGTGAATATAGCTGGATTCCTCCGAGGAAAAATAATAGGAAGTCGGCTCGATGGCATCCAGATTCCACCCGGCGGCCATATCGCAGAGGTCATGCAACGTGATCTTGCCCGGCTTGTCGCCTTGCGGCAAATATTCGCGAAAGGAATACGCAGCGATGCTCAGCCCTATCTTTGGCCCGGCGGCGGGCACGGGCGGAGTGTCGGCCCCTTGTGCGCCTTGGGCCATTGTCCAGGCGGTTGCGGCCGCCAGGCCGCCACTGAGAAGTTCACGTCGTGAGCACTGCATCGTCGCCCCCTTTCCGATAAATAACTTTATCTTGGGCCGTGTGTTTGCTAAGATTTTGCCATATACGCCCGGTCCAAGGCGAATCTGCATATGAGGGCGGCGGACTGCAGCTTGACAGGCTTTTCGAGCCTTTGCTATAGTATGAAACGCCGCCTTTGGGCGGCGTTTGTTTTTGGTGCTGGCGTAGCTCAGTTGGTAGAGCAACGGATTTGTAATCCGTAGGTCGGGGGTTCGACTCCCTTCGCCAGCTCCATTGGAAAGGATAGCCCGCCGCGGGGCGGGTGGGTATGACAATTTGGTGGGCTGCCCGAGTGGCTAAAGGGGGCGGGCTGTAAACCCGCTGGCGTAAGCCTTCGTTGGTTCGAATCCAGCGCCCACCACCATACAATTCACTCTGCGGCCTCGGAAGAGGACACGGAGTTCAATGATAGAAACGAGCGGGAATAGCTCAGTTGGCTAGAGCGTCAGCCTTCCAAGCTGAGGGTCGCGGGTTCGAGTCCCGTTTCCCGCTCCACGAAGATTTCTCCCTTCTCCGGGTCGACGGAGTTTTTAGGGGAGGCCGTTACGGGCGATGCGTTGCTGTGTTCGCTCAGGGCCCACGTAGCTCAGTAGGTAGAGCACATCCTTGGTAAGGATGAGGTTCACCGGTTCGATCCCGGTCGTGGGCTCCAGCCCGTTATGGAACAAGAGGGACGTCGCGATTTGATTTCGATTCCT
>JAWODE010000130.1:0-28018 GCA_046483455.1 Candidatus Hydrogenedentota bacterium
TCCCTGGCGAAGGCCTCTTCTTTAGTGTCAAATTCCTCAGCATAGGCTAACTTCCAATCTGGAACGGTTCCGGTAAACCCTTTATGGTTTGAGTTATGTTTTCGAATGCGCTCGGCTCGCCGGTAACCACGACGTCTATGTTCGACGGTACACGTTCGAGTTCACCGCCGCCGCTGCCCCCGATAACCGCCACGGATTCGACCTTCTCTTTCAAGTTCCCAACCACCCGGACATAATCCGTTCGCAATCGTCTCCGTACCTCTTCCGCGAACGCACCGAGCGGCATGCTGTTTTTTAGAAGCCCGCATTTTCCCAAGCCGACCTCGGGATTGTCGTTCTCAAGGGGTACGATATCGTAAGCGGGCTCTTCGTACGGATGCGCTTCGAACATCGCGTGCAGCACATGGCCTAGACGAGCTCTCGACACCACTGTCTCAAAACGCACTTCGGGTTCTTCGTTGAGCTTGCCCTTGCGCCCGCTGAACGGAGCCGACGCTTTGCCGGGCCGGAATGTCCCCCTTCCGGGCGTCGAGAAACTGCATTCCGTGTAATCCCCTATTTCCCCGGCTCCGGCATTGCATACCCCCGTCCGAAGAGCTTCCAAATGACTTTCAGGAACAAACGTGACTAGTTTGACCTGCCCCGCATGCTCGACGGGCAGAAGGGGGCGCATGTCCTCGAGCGCCAATCGCTTCCCAAGACAGTAACTTACCCCCTCCGGCACGACATCCAGGTTGGTATGTGCCGCATAACAGGCAATCCGGTGTTCGGCCAGCGCCAGGCACAACGCGGTATGCGGATCATCGCGCCGAAGCGATGTAAGTGGCTTCCAAATCAACGGATGGTGCGCAACGATCATGTCGGCTTGACGGCGTTTTGCTTCCTTGATCGTATCCATCGTTATCGTAAGCGTCACAAGAACGCAGTTCACCTCTGAATCCGGCTCGCCCGTGTGCAATCCCGGCTTATCCCACGAATACGCCAAACGGGGCGGGGCGATTTCGTCCAAAATCGAGCAAATATCACGAACGGTCATCGTTTTTCCCACAAAATTCCTTCCTGGCTCTCGTACTTTGCAGCATGGCCGAGAGAATACCTGCGCCCCCGCATCCATGTCCAGAACCAACGACATTATGCGGGATCATCACCTAAAAATCTGCCCATTGCATTTCTGGTGAAGTCAGCACAAGTCTACCGATAACCATCTCCTCTGGTGTATTACCTAAAGCACAATATGTAGTACTAAATGCAAGAAAAAAATTTGCAAACCACTATCTTTTGTGTTATTAATAACGATGTCGAACGTAAAAGGGGGAGTAGAAGTCCAATACGAAGGGAAGAAATTTCCGTTGCACTCTCTCGCTTTTCTAAAACCAACCTTCGGGGGAATTGCACACCCGGCATACAAATGAGAAGCCCGGCAAATAGCGCATTTGCGCGCTCTGGAGGCAAAGGTGCATCCTTTCTCTGACCGTGCCGTCTTGCTGTTGTTGTGTTGTGTCGCCTTATCTTCAGGATGTCCGCAGCACAACGATTTTCATAATGGCCGCAACGTCTGGCTCGTGAATAACAGCAATCAATCCATTACAGGGATGTATATCTGCGGAGACCCCCGGAATGAAGAATGGGGGCAAAATCTTTTGTCCCAAAGGCTCGCCCCCGGTGGTATCCAGCTTCTGACTGCCAAAGTTCCCAAGGACCGGGTATGGTGGCTATGGCCTCACCTTAAAGGACAAGGCCTGATGGCCGTTGGGGTATTGCCGGGCACGTGCGATATCTATGTCGCCCTGAACAGGAACGAGGAAGGAGACTATGGCGTTCGTGTTTTGGGCGCCGCGCAGTCCCCCTTTTCCGTTCGTTATCTGCTTACTGAATAAAAAACTTACTCGGTTTCCATGGAAATGGCCGCGTATCCAACCACTTGGCGGTACTCTTTTGACATGTCGCCGCTTGTTCGGTAGTCCAGGAGTTGCCACGCATTTGCTCCAATAGCGGAGGCAAAGGCCATCGCACAGATGACGGCGGTGGCCCCGCACATCGAGTACCGCCGTTCATCAATACCACGACCGATGTCATCAATATCTTTGCTCAGAATGGCATTGATTGTTCTCTGGTCAATTTCGTTAGCTTCTTCCTGACTCAGGTAATGCGAGAGATCGGTCGATGCGATGACAAGATCGTCTTCCGTGACCATGTTTGCCAGTTCTCTGCCCAATTCAGCATGCCATGAAGAATGGGAACCGAAAAGCACGGGAACGAGGGACACCGGCCCCCCACACGCGGCATGCAGAAACGGCAACTGGACCTCAAGAGCATGTTCGAGAATATGAGGCTCGACCGACTGGCTGTCCGTCTTTTCGGTAAGAGAACCCGCAACTTCGCTGTCGATCGGAAAATCCCCAAGCGGGGACTCAAACACACCCTCTTTAAAGACAGAAGCCCGGGATATTGGGTAACGATGCGAACACCCAAGCAAAATGACGCGGTCCGGACGTTTCCCCTTGATGCGTTGATAAGCGAAGCCGGCGGTTGGACCCGAGTACACATACCCCGCATGAGGCACCACCAGTGCCCGCACCTTATCCGGTGCCGGCTCTACCCCGGAATCGTCCATATAACCACGAACGGTCTCGGCAAGCGTTTTCGGTGAAGCAGGATAGAATTGGCCGGCTACCACTGCACTGCGCGTCATCATACCGCTCATTTTTCTTGCCTCCTGTCTGCGTGTCCGCGAAGGTGTTGTCTATAGTTCCAGCGTCGGGAATTTGTAAAAATGGCCGTTTCCCCCTATCCGGCGTTTGGTTTCTCCGGCTGCTTCAAGTTTGGGAATGACTTCGTCCATGTGTTCAATGATCAAGGCTTCGCGTTCAGACTCGCGTTCCAATGAAAGTAGTCTTACTTTCTGATACATCGTTAATCCTACTTCTTGGCCGAGTTGGAACGACAGATTCGGACTCTCGAAGTCTTCCCGTTCGTATCCGGTTTCGAGAAGTTCATGGAGACGTCGAAATCGCTTCGAAAGTGCTTCTTTCGGCATCGACGAGGTGGTCTCCTTATTCTCCAGAAAGATAACTTCTCCTCCAGAATAAAGCTTGCTCGGTACTTCCCGTAGAAAACGCTCGAGCCGGAAAACTCGCTGCCCTTTGGTCAAAATGTCCATTTCGCCATCTTCATAGGTCTTGATAATCTGTTCCAACGTCATCTCGGTGCCAAATTCAGCGACCCCGCCGTTTATGTACGCGGGAATGCCGAATGTCGTATTCGCGTCGTGGCATTCATTGATCAATTGCTTGTACCGCGGCTCAAACACATGAAGACGCAGATGCTCGCCCGGAAATACCACAAGTTCCAAAGGAAAGAGAGGCAAGAAGACTTTCATGTCAGAAACCCATTATTCTCCGCGATTTATGATCCGTTTTCCCTTTCAATAAGCGTCTGTAAGTATAACAAACACGAGAAAAACATGATATTCCTTGATTTGTTTCTATCTTTTGGACAAGTTTATGCTTAAGCTTTACTCAGACAAGCCTATTTGAAGGAGTAAATATGCGTCTGTACTCCTGGAATGTGAATGGCGTGCGCGCCGCGGAAAAGAAGGGGTTGGTGGATTGGATGCTTGCCACCCGCCCAGATGTCCTCTGTCTTCAAGAGACTAAAGCTCGCCCGAGCGATCTCGGAGAGACTCTACGGGCTCCCGATGGCTATTCGAGCGTATGGCACAGCGCCAAACGGCGCGGATACAGCGGCGTGGCAACGTTTTTCCGAAAAGGTGCGGAACCCCAAGGTGTCGAGGCCTTGGGCATTCAAGAATTCGACGATGAAGGCCGTGTGCAAGTTATTGATTTTAAAGAATTTGTATTAGTAAACGCATATTTCCCCAACAGCCAACCCGAGCGGGCGCGGCTCCGCTATAAGCTCAACTTTTGCCACGCTATCATCAAGCTGGGCAAGGAATTACGGGAAGCCGACAAGAAAATCGTTCTCTGCGGGGACTTCAACATCGCGCATCAAGAAATCGACCTCGCGCGGCCCAAGGAAAATGTCGATAATCCCGGCTTCTATCCAGAAGAGCGCCGCGCCATGGACCGGTTACTCCGCGAAGGCTATGTAGATACGTTCCGGTATTTAACGCCCGACCCGGGCCATTACACCTGGTGGTCATACCGCACCAACGCGCGCGCACGAAATATCGGCTGGCGTTTGGATTATCATGTCCTGGACGAAAACCTGCTCCCCAGATTGAAGGCATCCCGCATTCATGCCGATGTCTTGGGCTCGGATCACTGTCCAGTTTCTATCACAATAAATTGAGGTGTGAACCAATGCAGTCAAAGATTACAACAAAGCGGGGTGACCACGGCGAAACAACGGCACTGAACGGCCAAACATACTCGAAGGCCCACCCGATTATCGCGTGTACGGGAGCCGTGGACGAGGCACGTGCCCAAACGGCTCTTCTTCAGCGTATTTTGGCGGCCGAAAACGATACCGAGGGCCAGGACCTCGTCCCATTCCTCCACTGGGTATTGCATGCGTTTTTCGTGATCGGTACCGAGTGCAGCGACCCCGAAAAGAAGCACCCTGAATACCGCCGCGCAAAGCTGGACCAGCGCGCCCTGCGCAAGCTTGAAGAGGCTCAGCTTCGCCTCGAGAACGAGGTGAACCTCCCCCCGGCGTTTATTGTCGGGGCCTCAACGATTCCCGCTGCCCACGCCGACCTGGCGTGTACTACCGTGCGCCATCTCGAACGGTCTATTATTGAACTCCACCGAGCTATCCCCGACTTTGAACCGGGTATTATCCCGGCATTTGTAAACCGTTTAAGCGACTATCTTTACATCTTGGCACGCTGGCTGGAAAAGGGAAATCACCATCCGGTCGACTATTCGCTCTTAGAGCCGCCTCCCACGTAGTCCACGGTACGGATTATCTGCCTGCGCCTACGTCTGTCGGAGCGAAATCGTCGGTGAGTACCATCCCCCGGTCCGGTCCGCTTACCGCGGGCGAGATTTGTTGTATCCGCTGGTGAAGACGGGGCAGCCCCAGTTCTTCATTTTCCAGAAGGGTTCCCGTAAGCTCCGTCAACTTCTCAACACTCAGCGGATGCTTCGTAACAGGACCCTCAGGCCACTCCGGATAGGAACCGGCGGGTTCCCCTTCGGAGGATTCAGGCAATTTCACCGCCACCAATACCGTATTCAAACTGCTCTTGGCCTTGAACGCGTACGTGAATTCAAAGACCTGTCCCAACGTGGTTAGCAAATCCTGCACCCGGTCGCGCTTTAATCTCCGATCCACCTCGACCGTGTTGTAAACGAGACAGCCGGCATTCTTCAGCCGTTCACGGGCAATCTTGAAGAATTCGACGGTGGTCAAATGATACGGAAGAGAGAGGCCGTAACGGCTCGTGCTGTAAGCGTCCATAACAATCACATCGTACTTCTTCCGCGCTCTGCGGAGAAAGACCCGCCCATCGTTGATCGTGACTTTTAACCGCGGGTCCTCCGGCAAGGAAAAGAAATCACGGGCCACATCCACCACCAGCGGATCGATCTCCACCGCATCAATCTGCACGTTTGGATAGTAGTGCAGAAAGGCTTTGGGCCCTGTTCCCCCACCGAGTCCAATAAAGGCAACATGCTCGGCTTCTGGGTTAAATATCATGGGCACATGAAAGAAATCCGTATACTCGAAACCGCCCTCGACGGGGTTCCGCAGCGACATTTGACTCTGACGAGTGTCGTCAAACCGCAGCATCCGGGTATTTCCCTTATCCACCACCAGAATGTGGTGATATCCGCTGTAACGGTCAAAGCGGATCTGTGCATGCGACGGCTTTGCCGGGAACAGCAAAAGCCCCAGCAGCACTATCGCCGCTAAGCCTTTCTTTCGTGCGATAAGCGAAGCCACAACAATAACGGCCCCTAATGCGGTAATGAATACAGCAACAGTGATAAGCGTTGCCCGAAGGCCGACCCGCGGCAGGAACCCGAACGTGAACAACATAACGCCGAGAATACTGCCCACCGTAGAAAGGCTGGCGATCCATCCCGCGCCTGAGCCCACGCGCTCGAGACTCCGTACTTGCAGACGAATGGCTTGCGGGAGAACGGTCCCCAGAGCAAGAATAGGAACGAACGTGCAGGCGCCCGCGGCCATTACCGGCCACCACCACGAGGGCTGGGCCTGCTCGTTTGCAAACAGCCATTCCGCTGTATGGTATGCGAGAGGCTCCATTGGTAATGCACAGAGCCCCCCAATCATTAACACCACGCCTAAAGGCCACCACGCGTTGAACCGGTCCGCAATATGGCCGCCGATCGAATAGCCAAGGGCAAGGCCCGCCATGCATACGCTGATTTCCGCGGCCCATATGTCAAGCAAGCTTCCAAATTCCCGTTGCAAGATGCGCACGGCGATAAACTCGTACATCATCACCGCCGCCCCCGAGTTCAGTACCACGAACACAAGTGCCAGCGACACGGCGTAGCGCCGGCCCAGGGATACCGGTTCATCAACCAATACATGTGCATTTGAGGACATGCTCATTAAGACCTCCTGAGGCTTGGGTTTTTCTTTAAAGAGACTTTCGTATGCCGGCCGTGATTTACAAACGATGCTTCTTGGCGAGTAGCTCCAGTTTCAGCCCTGCCCAGGCAGTCCGCAGCAACGAGAAAGGTTTTCCGGAAAACGCAACCGACATAAGCTCATTAAAAAGCTGGAATTTTCGTTTTGAATACGGGTACCAATTCAGTTCGATTTTTCCGTTTTGCTTATCAACCACGATGGACTTCACGTTCGAGAACGTATGCAAGCCAAAGGAGCCCCGGTACCGTCCGAAACCACTGGCTTTCACGCCCCCGAAAGGCAACCCGGAATTGGCTTGAGTCGCCAGCACGTTATTGATGGACACATTTCCCGTCACGATAGCCCGAGCGACCCGGTCGGCACGCTCGAGATCGGCCGACCATACGCTTGCGCTCAATCCAAAGGGCGAATCGTTGGCGAGGTCAATGGCTTCCTGTTCCGTCTTGAATTTTCCCACCGTCACTACGGGCCCGAAGGTCTCGTCATAAACGATCTTCATGCCGCTCTCGAGTTCGGTTACCACCGTTGGCGGAAAAACATGCGATTTTCCTTCGCGTTGGCCACCGCAGACGATATGCCCACCTTTTGCCTTGGCATCGGCGAGCTGCTCTTCGATTTCCTCGATCTGAAAATCCGTCGTCATGCAGCCGATATCCAATTCACCGTTATCTTCCCCCGCCCCATCGGGCGCCAAGCTCTTGAGCTTTGCAATTTTTTCCGTCAAAGCTTCGAGGAAACGATCGTAAATGCCTTCCTGGACATAGACCCGTTCCACGGAGGTGCACGTTTGACCACTATTGGCGAAGGCGCCCCACAAGGCCCCATTAACCGTGCGTTCAATGTTCACATCGTCGAATACCACCATAGGGTCTTTTCCGCCGAGCTCGAGTTCCAGGGGAATCAGGTGTTCCGCGGCCGCCGCCATCACCTTCTTGCCCGCCCCCACGCTTCCCGTAAAGAAAATCTTAGCCGGTTTTTCGTCTATCAACAGTTGGGCGTGCTTGCGGGTCGCATAGACCACCTGGATTGCGTCTTTCATAAACCCGCTTTTCTGAATGATCTCCTCGTAGAGCCCTTTCAATGGCGTGTAGCTCGACGGCTTTAAAATGGCGGGATTCCCCGCGACAAACGCGCAAACAATCGGAATAAACGAAAGGTGAAACGGGTAATTCCACGGAGAAATTACGAGAACCGGTCCCATCGGTTCGTAAACCACCTTAGACTTCTTACCAAACAGAAAAATCGGCGTTTTTACCGGCTGGTCCGCCAGCATACGCTCTGCGTTTTTCTCATAGTAATCAATCATGTCAAGGGCGGGAAAAACCTCGAGCATGAGCGCATCGGTAATGCATTTGCCGGTTTCATTGACAATTTTCTGAGCGACGTCGTGGCGGTTTTCGAGGATATAGCGTTTGAGTTTCGCGATTTCGCCAAGGCGCTCGCCAACGCTCATGGCCTTGAGCTTCACAAAAGCTTCTCTGGCGCGTCCGTAGGTCTCCGCTATCTCTTGCTCCGCCGGTGGAGCGATCGTGTACAAGACCTCCCCATTGCGCGGATTGTGTACTGTAATGCCCGCCTCGGGGCTTCGCTCTTCGGTTCTCGTCTCGGTCATAATTACGCGCCTTTTCTTAGGGGCACTCGCGCGCCCGCTGTTTTTTTCAGGCCTCAAAACAGCAAGTATACCAAAGGCGCACGATCCGACAAAAACATACGAAAAGGGAGCAAATGCACCGGAGACGGTCTATCATTGTTTCGCCCAAAGAGCCGATGACGGATATTACAAAAAAGCTTGGCCTTCTCCGCGGTAGGTTGGGACTTCGTCGGTAATGGCTCCGTCCGACACAAGCGCGAGTCCGTTAAAATGTTCGCATAGTTCGCCTGCCTTGGCATGACGCATAAAAATGGGGTCGCCAAGAGCAAGCTCGATATTGCCCCCGTACCGAATCGGCGTTTGCACTTCACCCGCGCCTTCCAGCGGCAGCAGACGGGCGCCGCGGGGCAGATAGGGCACAGGAAGACGACCCGGCCCCGCCGACCCCGACGCGACATACCCTCCCCCCTGGCACGTGTAGATGCCCGGCTCCGGGATGCGCGTAATTTCGATTGCGAAACCTGCTGCCGACTCGTAGTGAAAACCGCGGTAGCCATCAAACATGGCGGGACCGAAAAATCCGGCGCCGACGGTAATCTCGGTCACGGCCCCATCCGAAACGGTGAAATCCATGCTGCCTGTTCCTCCGCCGTTTACGAAATCGAGTTCATGAGTGGCTTCCACGACGGTTTTCACCAATTGCCTGCGCCGCTGAAGTACGTCGTTCTTCGAGAATGCTTGCAAAACCCGCACAGCGCCGTTCTGGAAAAAATGACCCGGGACACCATCGGGCAGGCCCGCAATCTGTGCCTCGTATGCCATGAGGCCTTCCAAACGCAAGTGGTGGCAGCTTACGACATGTTTTGCAAGAACAGCCGCGCTCGCGGTGTCGCGAATGGGGCTGCGCCGAACGCCAAAGTGAAATCCCAAGAAGGAATACGACACGTCGGCGTCAATACAGACGGGAATGGCCACATCAAAAATATGTCCTGATTGATTAAGGTGGTCGGCATGGTCCACACAATCGACCATGCAGACCAGGCGTTTCCCGCGCCGCAGTTCGCGGCACAGCGAAGCCATTTCCACTTCCCGCCATGCGGGATACGCAATCAAGAGGTTATCGAAGCCCAACTGACTCAGAAAGACCGCTTCCGAGACCGTGTAACACATCAGCCCGATAAACCGGTCGTCGCTTGCGAGGATCCGCTCCAAAAGCGGGACACAGCGGATGGCTTTCGAAGCCACGCGGATACGGGTTTGACCTGCCCGTTCGAGGACCGCCGCGATATTCGCGTCGAAAAGGTCCAAGTCGACAAACGCGAGCGGTAGGGCTTGATTGCGAAATATGTGCCGGTAGTATTCGTATTCGCGAACTAATTCACTCATCCTTGTTCACCCAGTAATCGTGGATATGCACTACGCGCCCCCCTTTTTCACGCAAGGGATACGGTAGGAATTGGAAAAAGGCAATAATGCAGGCAATGCCGGCAAAAAAGGCGGCCCACTTGAGGCCGACAACGCTCGCGCCAGCTTCTGTCAAATCTAATCCCTTCATATAGCTGAGGGTGACGACTCCCAGCCCAATCATAATCTTCTGGAAAATGCCCTGCACCCCGAAAAACATCCCCTCGCGGCGCTGCCCCGTTAGACGTTCGTCATAATCCACGGCATCGGAAAGAAGCGCAAAGGGAAAGACCATGAAGCCGGCTACCACCACGCCGACAAGGCTCACAACGACCATGGTTTGAACGACCAGGCTTCCCACGGGCACATAGCCGACACCTGCCAACATCATGAAGACGATCCCCGACGCAAGAGTCGTAAGAAGAAAGACTTTGTACTTTCCGAAGACCGCCGAAAGTCGTTGCATCACAAAAAAAGATACAATGTTGAATACGACGAAGAGTCCCATTAGCACGGATGTAAATGCTTCGGTCTTTTCCAGTACGGTTTCGACCCAATAAGGAATAATGGCGATGACAATCTGCAAGCCAAACCAGTAGAACGCCGTGGAAATCGCGATAACAAGAAACGCCGGATTTCGCAACGTGAGCAGCATGCCTGTGACCATAGGTACGCGCGGCGGGCCGTCCTCGAGGTTCATTGGCATTCGTTCGCGGACGGTCCATGCGATCGGAATGAAAGCCAGGACGGTAATGACGCCCACAATGGCCGTGGTAACAGGATAACCGAGAGTGGCAATGAAAAACCCGACGAACGCAAAACATACGCTTGAAACCACGAGAAAAACAGACTGGGCGACAGTCAAGGCAACGCGCTCTTCAACATCGGGCGTCAGTTCGGGCAACAGCGCGAGATACGGCATAACCACTACTGAATACAGGAAGAAATACGCCTGAAGCAGCACCAGGAGATACACGAAATTGATTATGCTGGTATCCGGAATAGGGGGATTGAACATCAAGAAGATAACCAGGGCAAAGGGCAAAACGCCGCGCCGCATGAATGGGATGCGGCGTCCATGGGGGGAACGGAAATTGTCAGTCCAACTGGCAATAATCGGACAGTAGATCGCCTCACAAACGCGGCCGACCATGTAAGCCGTACCGAAAAGGTGGGCAGGTACTAAGGCGACCGCATCTTCCGTCCCCGGAAGATACCGTTTCATCAGCCATTGCATCAGCAAAAGGTCCGGCAAGTTCATCCCCAATCCCGCCAGACCGAAGACAAACTTTGTGCGGAATGGAAGTTTTGACAAAAAACTCGCTCCTGGTGGTCTAAATTCTGAACGCTTCGCGAAGTTTCAGTCCTTCTTCGACGCGGCCCTCATATCTGATTTTCCCCTGCAGCAACGCGGTTTCCAATCGCTTTTTCCCTAACAATATGGCCGCCCACGTCCCTGCCGGCATGGTGAGCGTCAACGTAGCCTCTTCGGGCAACGCGCCCTCCTCTATTGATAATGAACCGTTTTCCACACGCAATGCGTATGACTGTTCCGCGACCCCTTGCTCGGCGGTGAGCTGCAAACCCACCACACACGACCAGCCTTCCGCCTTTGAAGCGTCGTAGCGTTCACCCAGGGCCATGGTAAGCTCGCGCGCTTGGGCGGCATACTGGCTGGTTCTTCCGCCAAACAAGTCTGACAATTTCTTCTTACGGGGGCCCACAATGCATTGACCCCGCTCTTTGCGCTTCTGCCGCCACGAGTACAGTCGCGGGAAAGCATGCTCGAATTCCTCCACATACACTTCACGGCGCTCGGCAGCGCTACGCTCGACGGCAAGCGCAAACCGCAGCACTTCCCGGGCCTCTGCACTATTGAGCAGCGGTTCTTGTTGGCCTTGAATTGCGCCGACAAAGTTCGCCGTCGACGCAATAAATCCTTCGGCCCAGTCGGTGGGTGCACTGTAATGCCGCCAGCCCTCGCTGGTGAAAACAGATACAGGCGCCGTCTCGTGGATATCTCCCGTACCCTTATTGATAAACAGGATGCCCTGGGAACCCGTAATCTCGAGCCATTCGTCGTTAGGATAATATTTCGAGGGAATTACAAGCGACCTGACGTGGTTGAAATCGCACACCCCGTAGCGTTTCTCCTCCTTGCACTTCCACATGATGGTTGCGGGACAATCGAGCACCCCGTCTCTAGAATCCACCCAGGCGGCCACACGTTCCGGCCTCCCAAGCAAATACCACGCCATGGCCCATTCGTGGTGTCCGTGGTCGAACGTCTCGAAGCCGTGTCCCCGCGCAACCTGGCGCAGTTGCTGCTCGTAGGTCGAGGCGGGCACATGCCATCCACCGTCAGGACTCGATATCGAGCGCATTCGAAGTCCGTGCAGTTCCCCGATAACGCCGTCATCGATCAACGACCTCGCCAGGGCTACAGGCGGATACAGAACGTAGCACTCCGTGACCTTAAAGAGCACCCCGCTTGCTTTCACCGCGGCAAGCATCCGGTCGGCACTCTTGAGACTATCCGTCATGGGTTTTTGGCAGGCGATATGCTTGCCAGCCCGCGCTGCGTCAATCACAATTTCCTCGTGTTGGTCGAAAGGAGTAAGGACTTCGACGGCATGCACTTCCGGATCGGCCAAGAGTTCGCGATAATCGGAATAGACCTTCTCGATGCCCCATTCGGTCTGGCGTGCAACCGCGCGCTCCGCATCGGCATCGCAGACCGCGTAGACCCGCGCTTCATCCAGGCGCTCATAGCCGGCGTAATGCAAATCCGCAATCCGGCCACACCCGATAAACGCCACATTTACCATGCCGCGTGATTCCTCCCCTTTTCCCTTTGAAACAGCGACATTTTGCTCCTTGTCGCGCCAAGGCGTCAATACAACAGGCAAATATAACACGAGCGCCGGCGCATGTGGCGTCCAGCGCTCGGCGCTGCATTCCCTGATAACGATCTTCTATCCGCCGATAAGGGCTTGGGCCGAGGCCATCACAACGCACACGGGGAATTCTCCTGGATACCGGATAAACTGAACATGCCCGTCCATAAAAAGTACATTCGAGCCCCCCGGCACGTGATTGGAGTCACTCGCATCGGTGCCGAAATAATCCCACATTACCGCGATTTCGCTTTGCGCTTTTGCGGAAGAAGCAGGATTGTTGATATCGGTGATCATGAATCGCTCGATACCTTCGCGCAAACGGTAGATGCTCTTTTCCTCTCCGTTAGTGTTGGTATAGGGAATATCGGCATCGTATTGGTCAACATTCCCGAAAAGCCCCTGAAGAGCGCTGAAATAGCCGGCATCGGCAAGCGTGAGCAACAGTCCCACGTTTGTTGGGTCCTCACGAAGCTGGGCATCGTTCGGATCAGCCCCAGGCAGCATGAATTCAGATGGCAGGATCGCAAAACCATAATAGTTGTACGAGTCCCAGTCTACCCGGCAAGGATCGATGCCCTGAGACGTATCCCCTTCGATATGCCACAGCCCATCAGAGACGTAGCCCGAAGAAGAATCCGAAGGGCAAGAAAGGACATTCACATCGGTCAGATACTCCGGATACATGGCCACAGCGTTGAGGCAGGTTTTACGCTCGTTTTCCTTTTCACAAAGGGGTGGCGGAAAATACGTGCCTGGTCCTGTGCGTACTGACCCTGTGCCTCCGCCATTTTCAGTGATATACGGCATGAGCTGCGGCCATTTCTCGCCTTTGGATTCATTGGAATACATCTTGAAGATGATCCCCATTTGCTTGAGATTGTTCGCGCAACTAGCCCGGCGGGCGGCTTCGCGGGCGCGGGCAAGCGCAGGTAGCAGAATCGCGGCCAATATACCGATGATCGCGATGACTACCAACAATTCAATCAGCGTGAACCCATTCTTTTTCATAACATTCGACTCCTTCTCTGTAAATAGCGCCTGAAAATGCACACCTGCGGTTACGTTTTGTGTCTTCCCACCTCCTTTATGATTACCCTAAGCCGGGTTTGCCCGAAAATCCAGTGTGCACATAGCCCATCTTTTTCAAAAGGCTCCTCTACCCCCACGTTTAGCCACTCATTTCTTGGGACGTAATATCCTCTATTGTATTACAGCGCCCATCTTGCTCGAATCATTGCCCGGGGCAAGTACCGGAACTTCCACGCGTCTTGGTGTTCCATCAGTTTTCAGAATTCTCCGCTGAACCGAACAAAGAACTGGTTTCAAGCCGCGACCGTGAGGGAATCGCCATTCTTCCTGATTCTGAACGCTCAGCAGGTGACTCCCGCATGAAAACAAGCGTTACTGCATGCACAAAGTACAAGTAATACAGGTTGAGTTCACGGAATTCCGACAAATTTTTGCTGATGGCTCCCAATTCCCGCTCTATCGAGACGCCTGATTCCGCTGCTTGAGCGATGATTGAAGCTTCCCAGTCGCCCAAAGCATGCGTGATGTTTCGCAGTACAAAGATTGCTATCAGAGTAAGTACCGCAAACCGGTCCGGAGCCAAATAAGTGAGCCAGCGGTTATCAACACGCCACGCCACGAGTGGGACAATCCCAAAAATCAGAACTAAGAGTGTGTCGCCAACGTGTTTGAAAATGCGGGTAAGCTTGAATTGGTTATGTACCGAAAACGACTCTTCTTGGCTGAGTTCTCCAAGCAAGTCAGGTGACCACTCACTGCGTGGCATAAACCATTCGAAGTCGTGGTCACTGGTCAGATAATCATGATAAACAGTACCATAATCAATCTCTTCGAGAAAGACGAAAAGTGTGCCAAGCGATAGCAGGGCGAAACCCAGGCGCTCCCATTTCCAACGCTTGCGGTACGTTCCGTAAGCCGCGGTCATTATAATGGCCAAGAGAAGCAGATGCTGCAGGTTCTCGAGCAAACCAAATTCCCGCCAATCTTGAAGCGGTAAAGGCGGTAGATTGGGAACAACAATACGCTGCAACACGATGTTTCCCGAAAAATACATAATGTTGAGCAATAAGCTCACGCCAATCGGCACAATCAGATAGATAATGACTTTGCGTATTCGCATCTCTCTTCTTTCTATGCGGACAATTCAAAAGGTTGCCCAATCCCTCTCCCATATTAGACGGCTGCTACTCGCTTTACCAGCGGCAGGAGGGTCTTCTCGATATCTTCCTCGCTCTCCGAGACATCTGTCTTAAAGAGTCCCCAATGCTCGGTATGAGACACGCAGCCGCCATCGGCAGCGAGGCAGGTCAGAGGCCCCAGCGTTTCCACTTCGAGAATGTCGCCGTCGGTATACACTTCATTGTTGCACCCGTAGTCAGGATACGTTGCACCATCGGAACAGGCAAAACGCTTGATAAATACTTCTCCGTTCAGGATATATGCGGCCCAGCCCTGCTTGTTAAGCAATCCGATTTTTTGCTTATCTTCGCCTGCCTTGGGGTCTTGTTTGAGCTGAATATATCGCTCGCCCCAGAGCCAGCGCGAGTCGCTCATGTCGGTATAATGCCAAAGCACCAGGGGCCTGGCCGGAAGAAGGTACTCTGGGTGGGAACGATACTCCTCGTGCGGCAGAATGGCGCGGCCCCCTTGTGCCATCACCGACAACGCCCACGGCGAAAGCGATACATCCCACAGGTTAGTGTTCGTAAGGATATGCTCGACTCGGACGATCTCACTATTGGCCAAAAATCCTATCCGAATATCCTTTTTAATGCTCGTCGTTTTTTCGACATCCTGGGAAAGTGTAAGAGTAACGCCATCCCAATCCGCCTGAACAGGCGCATTATCGGGCGCATAGGTGCGGGGCGAGGCTTCCGGAGCATGCCAGAGTCGGTGGCCCCCATAGCTGCGCCACTCGTCTCCCCCCGTTCTTCCCATGTGTTCCTCGACCTCTTTGAAAAGATTCTGCCCGCCGGAAAAGCCCAGCCGGATGATCCGGGGACCCACGTCCGTCGTAACAATCAGTTCCGTTGTGCCCTGCGTAAGACGGATACAATTAGACCAGCCTTGATAAGCAATTTTATCCATCGAATATTCTCCTCGAGGTTCTACGATTTGCGATCGGGTTCGCTTCGATGATCCCGGCATATCAAATAAAACGACATGAAAAGAAAGAGCGCGATATTGAACAAATACAAAATCCGATAATTGGTATCCACATGCTTATACAACAACGCCAGAATGCCCATATATACGTTAAGCGCATACATAAAAACCACGACCGCTCGATGCGAGAGGCCCAAAGTAAGCAGACGGTGGTGAATATGATTCTTATCCGCGGAAAAGATTCTCCCGGAAGTACTGGCGCGCGTGACCATTAAGCGCACCATATCGAAAATAGGAATGCCCAGGATCACCAAGGGCAGCAAAATGGTTGTCAGGGCTGTTGCATGAGAAGCGGCATCGAGCATTTCCGAGGCCAAAAAAAGCCCCAGAAACATCGAACCCGCATCCCCCATAAAAACTTTCGCGGGATGAAAATTGAAAAACAGGAAGGCTGCGGTGATGCCCATTACCGCAACGCACATCACAGCCGCAGACGTGTCTCCCCGCGCGAGTTTATTTATTAGAAGAAACGTCGCCATTATGAATGTACACCCGGACGCAAGACCATCCAAGCCGTCAAGCATATTGATGGCATTAATAATGGCCGCAACAGCGAACAGAGTCATGAAAAAATCGATGTATCCGAGCTGAATAACCTTGTAAGACAAGGGATGCATGATGGCCTGAAACCGGTATCCTGCCCAGAACAGGATCGCCCCGGCGAGGAATTGGAACCCCAGCTTAACGAGTGCCGGAATATCCCGCAGATCGTCCCATAGCCCCACCAGAGAGATTATGCACAAGGCTCCCAAAAGCCCCCAATAATGGGGCTGGCAGTATTCCGGCCAGAAGAGATCAAAGATCGATGCGGTTATAAGCAACGCCGGCAGAAAAGCTATTCCCCCGAGCCGTGGCACGGTGCCACTGTGCACCTTCCGCCAATCCGGCGGGTCCACAAGCCCCCACCTCAAAGCAAAACGGATGATTAACGGTTCCGCCGCGGCAACGAAGCAAAAACCTATGCCAAACGCGGCCCCAAACGGCGCCATGTGCTCTTGCCAGTCCATAATACGGGGCAAGCCCCCCTATCAGGTTACATCCATCCCCAAAAACCCTACGATACCGGATTTTTCTCTCTTCTTCTAGCTCGGATATTTCACGGTTTTTAACCGGCGACCATCCCGGCCTTACATAAACGGTTTTGCATGAATGAAGTGCGATCCCCAAACGCCGCAAGCTGCCGTGAAATATCCCAAAACAGCCTGTCCGCGAAAAAACACGTGCTTTCTTCATAACCCAAATGCGGGCTAGCCGGCAAATGTCGAATGTCAAACCACAGTGATAATGCCTCTTGCGTCCACCTTAGAAATGTCCTGTCATTTAACCTTCCACCAGGAGGGCGCAATGTCAGGACATTTTGAGATGAGCGAGAAAGCCGAAACGGAAGTCCGTGTTTGACGCGGTGTTTAAAATGGTTGCCGTGGAGCTGTTGAAGAAGTCCTTAAACCATTGGCATTGAGCGAGAAGTGGGGACTGACCCAACGGTTTGCGCAGCAAACCGGGGTCTGTCCCGGCCGCTATTCGCGTCTGCGATGGATCGCCCGGCTTTTCCAACAGCTTTACCGTCCTCGTTTTTTCCGTCTGTCTCCTTTCCGCTACTCTCCCGTCACCCCTGCGAAAGCAGGGGTCCAGTGTGCGTCCACAGGGCACCTCTCGCAAGCCCTCGGGATTCCTGCTTGCGCAGGAATGACGGTGGGAACCGCCCCTCTTTCGTCTCCCACCGCCTCCCCGCCATCTATGCAAAAGCAGAAAAAGGAAGTGAGGGGGGCGGCTAGGCTTCAAAGATTTGTTTCGTGAAGTTCGTGGGGGAAATTTTTGATGACCCAGCCCGAGATGCCAACAACAGCGACAGCTGCAACCAGCAGCGACACAGAGAGCGCGAGAGCCGCGCCTATCCCCTCCCACTTCGGAATCAGGAAATAATTCAACGAAACCATCACCACAAACTGAGCAAGGTATATTCCGGCAAGACAAATCGGGCGTGAAACGGCATAGAAGACCAAGCCCAGAGGATGCGTTATTACGTGTACACCGAAACCAATGAGCAGTAGGCGGATGATCGGCAAGGAAGCTGCGTATTTTGTTCCAAATACCAATGAAATGAACCACGGACCTATCACCATACCGGCTAAAGTCAACGAAAGAACGATGGGATACATTCGAAGCAAGCGTCTACGGTAATCCCCGAGTTCGGCCTGCGTTTGCATCGCTGATACCTTCGGTAGAAGCACCGTAATCAGAGCCCCAGTGAACAGAGGAAAAACAAACCCAATCTGGTACGCCAGTTCGTAGTTGGCAACCGCTTCGGGCGATGCCAGCGTCTTCAACATGAAATTACTGATACGCATGTTGCCGATCGCAATGGCGCCCATAATCGACAGCGGCGCGGCAAAAGCGACCATCGTTTTCCAAGAGACTGCCGGCCGCGGGAGAGAGGCACCGGGTTTCAGTGTCAGAATCACCAATGGCAACGTTAGTACAAGCGCGACGATTGGTGCACAGAAAAACGGCACAGTGACCGCATCCACGCTCCGGAGCCCGGCGACCACCACAATTGCCAGTCCGACTCCGCGTAGTGTGTTCACCGATAGGTAGCCCAGGCTATAGAGGCCATATGCCTGTTTCGCTTGGAATACAGACAGGAACAAGCCCAAAAATGACAGGAAAAGCCCCGCGCTGATGGCAAGCGGATAAACCCAATGGAAATCCTCCGGAAACTGCTGATTTGCAACAATCGGTTCTCGTAATGCCCAAAGAACTCCAAACAACATAGCCGCAATGGCCGCTTTCATCGTGAGGCAACGTCCAAAGACCGTTGTTGCGCGCGATGTCGTGTCGCCCGCCACAAAACGCACCAGGGTCGCATTGAGACCGCTATCGCAGAGAACCGAGACTATATCCATCAACGCGATAAAGACGGCGATGTTCCCCCACTCGGCGGGGATCAGGATTTTGGCCATAAGCACGGTCACGCAAAACCGCAGAATGGCTGAAGCGAAATTCACTACAGCGATAAACGAAGCATGACGCGCCGTGCGCGTCCGCAAAAGCCCCACGGCATCCAAGACAATTTTTTCAAACCACGCTAAAATAAATCTTCCCCGGGCAGACGGGCTGCGCTCACGGTCTGTATGCTGTCTAATGGCTTCAGCATTGGCTTTCTTTCGCCCCTATTGTTGAAACACACTATCCTCAGATACCGCCTTAAATCAAGAAGTGAATGCAACTTACGATAGGTCTTTGGTCCCGAAACCGCCTCATTCCCGTGGCGATGTCCAGACCAAATGTGTATACTCATGACTCTAGCGAAAAGTACTTGCATAAGAATCGGTGCGGAAAAGATGAGGGGAGGTGTTTTGTGCCTTCAGAGGGCCAAAGAGGACGTTTTGCATCCATTGTGTTGTGCGCGGGCAAAGGGCGGCGAATGCAGTCTCCCAAAACGCCGAAAGTATGCTTTCCCGTTGCGGGAAAGCCCGCCATTTGCCACCTCATGGAGTCCCTCGAAACACTCGGAAGCGGGCCCAATATTCTCGTCGTGGGCTATTTGGCCGGAACCGTGGTCAACGAAGTCGGGCCGAAATTTCCGCAGGCCTTGTTCGCCTATCAGGAACAGCTTCTTGGCACGGGGCATGCCACCCGGCAGGGGGCCAATGTTCTTACCGAGTTCGGTTACCAGGGGCCGGTGCTGGTGGTAGCGGGCGACAAGCTCATCGAACCTCGCACGCTGGAGAAACTCCTTACCGCCTTTGAACGCGATAAACCCGACATGGCACTCGTAGTCGCTCCCAAAGAACGCTGGCCGAACGCCGGCCGAATCGTCACCGATACGAAAGGGCGTCTGCTCAAAATCATCGAAAAAGCCGACCTCGAAAAAGCCCAGCAGAACGGCGCCACGTTTCACGTCGAAGGCGAATCCCGCACCGCCGAAGACATCGAGAACTCGGTAAAATGGGTAAATCAAGCTGTATACCTCTTTCAGGCGCCTCTGCTCTATGAAGCGTTAGCCAACCTCCGCCGCAACAACGTCCAGCAGGAAGAATACCTCACGGACACGATTGACTACCTGGTATCGAAAAGTAAGCATGTTACTCCCGTCCCCGTTGATGCCCCGGAAGATGTTCTCGGATTCAATAATCCCTCCGAATTGCTCGAAATCGAAGAGCATTTTCGGGCCAAACTGGGACTGGATGTCGCGGAAAAGGTGGTGTTAGACCCGGAGATATTCAAACCGCCCGAAACATGGCGGCGTATCCTGGCCAATCCCGATGGCGCAGTGACGCGCATGCTCAAAGCCATCTATGGCGACAACCAAGCCCTTTGTGAGGAAAAACGTTCCCGTCTCCTGCGCGCGGTCGAGTTTTTCATCGAGCGATATGGCAAAGACGGCAAAGTTATGGTGGTTCGCGCTCCCGGCCGGGTTAATCTTATGGGGCGGCATGTCGACCATCGTGGCGGTTGTGTCAACCTTACGGCGATTGATCGCGAGCACATCTTGGTCGCCCGTGCCAGAAATGACACGCGCGTACGGGCGCACAATCTTGACACAGATACTTTCGAGGACCTCGAATTCTCGGTCGATGACCTCCTCCGGCAAGTCCGTTTGGACCAGTGGCGGGATTTTGTCGACAGCGAAGCCGTTATCAGAATGGTTCGCGATCTTCAGGGGAATTGGGGCAACTATCTTAAAGCCCCGATGCTCCGCCTCCAGGAGAAATTCAAAGACCGCCGTATCCATGGTGTGGACTGCGTCGTGAGCGGCGACATCCCCATGGCGGCGGGGCTGAGTTCCTCATCCGCGCTCGTCGTAGCCATGGGCGAAGCGCTGGTATCTACCAATGGGCTGGACGTAACCCCGAATGACCTAGTGTATCTCTGTGGAGAGGGAGAATGGTTTGTTGGTACACGTGGTGGCAGCGCGGACCACGCAGCGGTAAAACTCAGTCAATCCGGCCAAATTGTGACTGTGGGCTTTTTCCCTTTTTCTATCCGAAGTTACGTCCCGTTTCCGGAGGAGTATTCGCTTATCATTGCCAATTCCCGCATCCAGGCACGAAAAGCCGCCGGCGGGCGGGATGCTTTTAACGAGCGGGTCGCCTCATACGAGCTGGCCGTGCATTGGGTGCGAAAACTTTTTCCAAACTATGCCCCCCTCATCCATCATTTGCGCGATATTTCTCCCGAGGGCCTGGGCGTACGAGCCGCGGACATCTACCGTATCCTGCTCGACGTGCCCGAGACCGTCAGCGCTGACACCCTAAAACAGACGATAGGTTCGGATACTTTCGAGCGCATCACGACAATGCATACCGCCCGCCGGCACTACCCCTTGCGCGCCCGGCTCCTGTTCGGGATTTCCGAGTGCGAACGCAGCAAAATGTTGCACCGACTTCTGCTCGACAACGATATGGAACGGGTCGGGTGGCTGATGAACATTTCGCACGATGGCGATCGCGTAGTCTCTAAAGACGGCTCACCTTTTGCCCCGCCACTGCATGATGACTATCTCAACGCACGCATCAGCGACCTGCAAAGCGAAGACCCCGACCGTGTACTGGCGGGGCAATTGTACGCCCAGCCAGGGGCTTACGCCTGCAGCATTCCCCAAATCGACCGCATGGCCGATATCGCGACTGGCATCCCCGGGGTGCTCGGCGCCCAGCTTTGCGGAGCTGGGTTGGGCGGGTGCATGATGGTTCTGGCTAAAGCGGGGGTCGCGGAGGAGGTCACCGAGCAGTTGAACCGTCTTTACTATACCCCTAACGGTTTGGAGCTCGGTGCGCGCGCATTTGTCCCAATTGCCGGGTGCTCTTCTCTTCGAATACAGGCTTAAAACGATGAAACCATAACCCTTGAAACGGGTCTGTTACTTATGATGTCCCTTTATTTTGTCGCGGCAAGCGGAAGGCTCGGGAAGAAAATGGCCAGGAGCGCAAGGACTACCACAAGAAACGCCACCACCCAGCTTATCGCATCACCAAGGGCAAAAATCAGAGGATCTTCATGCAATCTTCCGCGTTTGGCGAAAAACCATACCCGCGAAATCCAGTATACAAGCACCGGACAGATCAGCCACAAAGCCCATGGATTGGCGTAATATCGAGCCATTTGCTCACTGTTAATGTAGAGAGCCAACACAAGAATGGCCATATATCCCGACGTAGGCCCTAGTGTTTCGAGAAGACTCAAATCTTCTACTCGGTACCCTCGTCTTGCCGCTTCTCGACGAGGGCCATTGTTAAGCGACAAGCTGTGTAATTCCGTGTACCGCTTGGCAAATGCCAGAGATAAGAAGAAAAACCCAGAAAAAGCCAGAAGCCAGCGAGAAACAGAGGTGTCGGTTGCCAGACCGCCCGCCAGGATTCGCAACGCATACAGTCCCGACAGCACCAACACGTCAACAATTACAAAACGCTTCAACCACACCGAGTACGATGTAGACAACAGGGCATACAAAACAACAATTACTAATCCAGCCGCCGGTAATGCGGCCCCAGATATCCCCACGGCCGCAATAAAAAGCACTCCTGCAAGCACGATACCCAAGCGCGTGGACAAGGTACCGGCGGCAAACGGACGATGCTTCTTCGACGGATGCTTCCGGTCGGCTTCAATGTCCAGAATATCATTGACGACATAGACGCCCGATGCCGCCAGGCAAAACACACCAAACGCAACGGCCGCGGTAGCCCACGTGTGCCATTCCGCCCAGCGCTGGGCAAGCAACAGAGGCAAAAACACCAAAGTGTTTTTGGTCCATTGATGAGGCCGGAATGCTCGAAGCACGCATCCTATTTGTTTTGTTCGCGATATCCTCATAATCTTCTGATATAAACTGCTGTGTCACCCCGCGAGTACGTAAGGATACCAAATTAGCGCGCCGATCACATGCCACTCCAGGCGATACATTTCCGGAAAGCGGCTTTTCAGGCTAAAATACCACACCACACAGGCATGTGTTACACTTGAAGGCAAGAAAGGACAGGGCCGGGATGGGCCTCTGCCGGCTGGGCAATAGCTGAGCCATCGTCCAAGAAAGGCAGCGCCATCCCAGTGGCGAGGTGAATGAGAAGCATGCCCGTATTTCGTGACCGGAACCGATGGTATGCACTGCTCATCAGCGCGGCATACGCCGTTGTGGGCGGCCTGTGGATACTTTTTTCCGACCTGATTATTTCGCTTATTTACACGACCCCAAGCGAATTAACGATTGCGCAAACCTACAAGGGATGGTTTTATGTCGGCGCCACGGCCATCATAGGTTATTTCGTCGTCCTTTGGGCCTTGCGGCATCGGACCGCCGCCGTGCGGGCGATACAAAACAGCCGGAACAGGATCGAGGCCATCCTCGAAACCACGCGCGACGGGGTCTGGGAAATCCGCGAAGGCGCCGTCGAGTATTGTAGCGATTCCATGGCCAAATTCTCAGGGACTGTCCAGGCTCCACGAGACAACGCGAGGGCCTTTTTTGACGATCTCATCCATCCGGACGATCGCGAGGCATTCCAATCGAGATTGCGATCACTTCAAACTGCGCCGCCAGACAGTTTCGAGACAGAAGTCCGTATGCGCACAGAAACAGACGAATGGCGACACGTCCTCATACGTGCCAAATGTATCGAGCGCACCAAGGATGGCAAGGCGGTTCGAATTGTCGGCTCACACACGGACATCACCACCTTGATAGCCACTGACGAAGCCCTGAAAAGAGCCAACCGTATTGTCCAGAATAGCCCGGCTGTTCTCTTTCGGTGGCGCGCAAAAGATGTGTGGCCCGTCGTTTATGTTTCCGATAACGTTTCCCAATGGGGCTACACCCCCGAAATGTTTCTTTCCGGGGAGATGCAGTATGCCGATATTATCCACTCCGACGATTATCCTTCCGTATTAGCCAAAACCCGGAAAATCGAACACGAAGACTTGACCTATTTTCAGATGGAGTATCGAATCCTTACGCGGGCAAATGAAACCCGCTGGGTCAGCGAGTATTCGGCCATTGAACGCGATAGCGAAGGTTTCCCTACGCATTATCAAGGTTTTGTGCTGGATATTACCGACCGCCAAGAGGCTGAACTGGCCCTGAGGGAAAGTCAACAAAAATACAAGGCCCTGTTTGAAGCGGCCAACGATGCAATTTTCCTTATGGACGGGCTTCAGTTTATTGCATGCAATCAGCGCGTCAGTGAGATTTTCGGCGTCCCGGAAGAAGAAATCATAGGGACCACGCCTATAGCCTTTTCAACCGAAACCCAACCGGACGGCACGCCTTCCGATGAATGTGCCCGTCACTATGTCGAGGCGGCATTAGCGGGGAACCCACAGTTCTTCTATTGGCGGCACAAACGCGGCAATGGCGAAGAATTTTACACGGAAATAAGCCTGAACCGCGTCAAATTACAGGACAAATACTATGTGCAGGCCATTGTGCGCGATATAAGCGAACGCGTTCGGGCGGAAGAAGAAAAGAACCGCCTCGAGGTCCAATTGCACCAGGCGCAAAAAATGGAAGCCATCGGCCAACTCGCCGGCGGAATCGCCCATGACTTTAACAATATTCTCCAGGCCATTCGCGGGAATGCGGACCTCGCACAGCAGGATCTACCCCAACACAGTCCGGCCCTCGAGTCTCTTGAGGAGATAGTCCGTGCTTCCGAGCGAGGCGCGGCGCTCGTCAACCAACTGTTGGCATTCAGCCGGCGCATGCCCATGCAACGCGAGCCGGTCAACCTCGCCAATCTCGTCCAAGACCTTACGAAAATGCTCCAGCCGCTTATCGGCGACGATATCGAGTTAATTGTCCAGTGCGATGAAGATTTACCCCTTATCAAAGCGGATGTCGCTCAGATTCAGCAGGTCATCATCAACTTGTGCCTGAACGCCCGCGATGCCATGTCCGAAGGCGGAAGAATTGCGATAACCGCACAAGCATGTGAACTCAGTGACCGCTTTTGCGCACGCAATGCCTGGGCGCATCCGGGAACATACGTAAGGCTCGCCGTCGCCGACACGGGCAGCGGCATCCCCGCCGAGGCAAGAAACCATGTCTTCGAGCCTTTCTTTACCACGAAAGAAATTGGAAAAGGCACGGGACTGGGGCTGGCCACTGTATATGCCAATGTTAAACGTCACAATGGTTTTGTTGCCTTCGAGTCCAAACCCCAGAAGGGCACCGAGTTCGAAATATTCCTTCCGATCAATGGAGAAGTGGCTCGAGAAACGGAGGCAGCCCCGGTAAGATGGCAGCCCGCTGAGGGAAGTGGCACTATTCTCCTGGCGGAAGACGATCCCCTTGTGCGGCGTTTGGCCGTGCGCGTACTGGAAAACGCCGGGTATCGCGTCTTCGCCGCCCAAAACGGCGAGGAAGCCCTCGCTCTTTTCGACAAACACGCCAGCGAGATTAATTTGCTCCTTCTCGACGTCGTTATGCCTAAAGTACATGGACCCGAAGTCTACGAAGCGATTGCGAAATCAGGAAAAGCCCTTCCCGTCGTATTCACTACCGGCTATAGCGATGCTACGTTGCACTGGGACACATCGCCCCCTTCTCCAGTGTTTCTCCTGGAAAAACCTTATCCATCCTCCCAATTAATCAAGACCGTAAATCAAGCCATGAGCAAGTTGCGTTCCGCCCAAAAAGAATCCTGAGGAATCCTGCCCCCAACGATGTTTCACTGTTATTTCCGCCACGACTGGAATTCTCACGTTGCGCTATGGGAAACTTTAGAAATGGTGCGGCAAGATATTGACATTAATCTCAAGAAGTCGTAGGGACACCAAATGCATTTATCCCGGCGAAGGTTTCTCGGTACGGGTTCGTTGTTCATAGCGGGCATGAGTGTGGACCAGCGAACGTCAATAGCGGCTCCAAACCCCCTCCCAAAGCGCAACATAGTGTTTATACTCACCGACGACCTTCGTTACGACGCCATCAGCGCTTTCGGAAACGACTATTACCAAACGCCAAATCTGGATGCCCTTGCGCGGAAAAGCGCCTATTTCAATAACGCTTTTGTGACCACTTCACTCTGCTCTCCCAGCCGGGCATCTATACTGACAGGCTGTTACGCCCATATTCACGGTGTGATGAATAACAGCACGGCGTTGCCTTCAAGCCTGCCGACGTTCGCGCAGCTTCTTCAGGAGAATGGATACGAGACGGCGTTCATTGGCAAGTGGCATATGGGCGGCCACAGCGACGCGCCTCGCCCCGGCTTCGATCATTGGGTGTCCTTTCGCGGACAAGGGCACTATAAGGACCCGGCGCTCAATGTTGACGGCCAGACCGTCAAAAAAACGGGTTATCTCACGGATATTCTGACGGACTATGCGATAAATTTTATTCGGAAACCGCATGACCGGCCCTTCATGCTTTACCTTTCCCATAAAGCGGTCCATGCCGATTTTGACACGTTGGACCGGTTTGAAGGCCGCTTCCAGGGAACCTCTTATCCTTACCCCGATTCTATGGCTGATACGGAGGAGAATTATAAAGGCAAGCCTCATTGGGTCAAGCGCCAGCGCAATAGCTGGCACGGCGTTGACGGCATATACAACAATACACGGGACTTGGACACAGTGGTCCGCCAAACCGCGGAAACCGTTCTGGGGCTCGATGAAAACATGGGGCGCTTGACATCCGCCCTGCGCGAAGAAAATCTCCTGGACGATACGTTTCTTGCTCTTACCTCAGATAACGGTTTCATGTTCGGTGAGCATGGCCTTATCGATAAGCGCGCGATGTACGAACCCTCGATCCGGGTGCCCCTTTTTGTCCACTGTCCGGCGCTGATTCCCGAACCGCGCCGTATCGAGCAAATGGTGCTTAACATCGACTTCGCGCCAACTTTCCTCGAAATTGGCCGCGCCAAGGTTCCGGAATCCATGCAGGGCCGATCGTTTCTGGGATTACTCAAGGACCCCGAAGAGCATTGGCGCGAGGATTTTCTGTACGAGTATTTTTGGGAGCGCGCTTTCCCCCAAACGCCGACGGTGCTCGGCGTTCGCACCGACCGCTACAAATTCATGCACTATCACGGTATTTGGGACCGCTATGAACTTTATGATCTCGAGAATGACCCCCAGGAAATGAATAACCTTCTCGGAGACTTTATGGTCGAAACCCAGGCGGGCTCACTGGACCGGCTTGTCGCCCACCAAGCCTCTGAACCGGTGAAGAGTATTTATCTCGACCTCCAGCAGCGTCTGAAGCGCCTGTTGAATGAGACCGGCTGCGCTCCTGAGCCGGACTGGCGCCCTTGAAGAGGCGACGTCCGGTCATGGACATCATTCTCACCACATTGAACGCCCGCTACAGTCATACGGCATTCGGCCTCCGGTATCTTTGGTCCAATCTCGGTCCCTTACAGCCACGCGCCGCTATTCGCGAGTTTATTATCGGCCAGAATCCCACCGAAATTGCCGAGGCGTTGCTGGCGGAAGGTCCCCGGTTGGTCGGTATCAGTGTCTACATCTGGAACATCGAACCCATTACGCGGCTGGTCCAAGTGCTCAAAGGCGTCTCCCCCGAAACCGTCGTTGTAGTCGGCGGCCCCGAGATTAGCTACGAGTATGAAGAAACCGAACTTTACCAGCGCGCCGATTACCTTGTTCGCGGCGAAGGCGAAGACGCATTTCGAGCCCTCGCTTCAGACCTACTCACAGGGCACATTCCCACCGAAAAAGTCATCGAAGGAGGCCACCCGAATGTCTCGAAGCTCGTTCTCCCCTACTCTGCCTATACGCAGGAAGACATTGCCCACCGGACCCTCTACGTCGAGACCTCACGGGGATGTCCTTTCAAATGCGAGTTCTGCCTGTCTTCGCTTGATCCTGGTGTGCGCGAGCTTCCCCTCCCCCCGTTTTTTGAGGCAATCGAAGCCCTTATCGAGCGCGGCGCCGTTCAGTTCAAATTCGTCGACCGCACGTTCAACCTGCGCGAGGAACGCGTTTTGGCCATCCTCGATTTCTTTCACGAGCGACTCCGCCCCGGGATGCAAATCCACTTCGAAATTGTCCCCGACCGGCTTTCCCAAAACACCCTCGAACGCATGGCGGATTTCCCACATGGTGTCCTCCGGCTGGAAGTAGGCGTCCAAACATTCAATCCCAAAACTCAAGAGGCTATATCCCGCGTGCAGGACCTGGACGAGACTATCGTCACGCTGCGTTTTTTGCGCGAGCACACCGGTGCCTTACTTCACGCCGACTTGGTCCTGGGCATGCCCCATGAAACTTGGGACAGCACCCGCGAGGGCTTTGATCGATTGCTGGCCGTTCGCCCTCAGGAGATCCAGGTCGGCATCTTGAAACGCCTCAAAGGCGCTCCCATTGCACGGCATACCGG
>JAWODE010000158.1:0-6477 GCA_046483455.1 Candidatus Hydrogenedentota bacterium
ATAATAGTTTGCATCTTCACCATCCCATTTTGTTTTTGGTTCTCCCACTGTTTTGTTTGGTTCTGGTGCTTGGTTATCTACAGCCCGTCCTCCCTTGCCGGAGTGGAGACCACGCGCAGGCGCGCGTGGTCGGAAGAGTGTCGCGGTCGGAAACCGCGACACAGCGAAAGAGGCCCATCGTGTGCGGGTGAGGCGAAAGGCTCATGGTTCGCTGTGCCAGTCGTTCGCTGTATTTGCTACACGCCTCATGCACCCGTTTTCCGGGGCACGTGAGTCCTTTGTGTCTTTTTGATGGGAAGAAAAGAATGGCGGAGAGGGTGGGATTCGAACCCACGGTGCTCCATAAGAAGCACAACGGCTTTCGAGGCCGCCGCCTTCAACCACTCGGCCACCTCTCCGGACAGAGTCGCATTATCTCTACAAAATAATCGGTTCTCGCGGAAAAAGATCGTAGCAGAAAAGGGTTAATCGGTTCCAATCACGGATTGCATTAACTCGATGTCGTGAACCCTTGCCCACAAAAGCCCGGGGTGTTTTTTCCGTAGCCGCAAAAACGCGCCGCCCTCGATTCGAGGCGCGGCGCGTTGATTTCGGAAGGGCTGTTCTCAGCCGGAACCGAGAATACCATTCACGACCAGCTGCACATCGGCCGCGTTAGTGAACCCATCGCGGTTAACGTCAGCCGTGGGCACGGGACGGGTTCTAAGAACGCCGTTCACAACAAGCTGGACATCAACCGCATTGATGACGCCGTCTCCGTTAACATCGAGCAGTTTGACGGGATTATCATTCTCCGGCGGCGGCTCGCTGGTTTCACTCGGCGACCCCACCGTGACCACATTCGACATCTGGGATTCGCCAACGACGCCCCAATACGAATCGAATATGGAATACGGCGTCACAATCGCGTACCAGACATCGCCTTCGTTTGTAACGAAACCCGGTACGTTCGAGGCGTTCAGCAATGGCATCATCAAGGTACCGTTGCGGTACCATTCAATATAGACGTCGTGGGTTCCGCCCTCCTCGGGGGAAGACAAGGACGACCACGTCAGGGTAAGGGCAGTACCAGCCGCCGGCGATTCAGGCGTAACCGTGATCCGATCCACCTCGGGCGACCGGTATGTTTCTCCTACGTGAATGATCACGTCCTGGCCGGCGGACTGCGTCCCCTCTTTGGCTCGGACAGTCACGATATATTCACCGGTGTCGTCATAACCGGTTAACCATGAGAACACCTTCTCGGTAGCACTCACCGTGCTAAGCGTAGACCCATCGGGCGCTCCAATGACCTCGATGTTTGGACTGCCCTGGGGCGAATGCACCTTGATGTGGAATCGAGCCTGCATTCCTTCGTTCACATTCACTGGGGAGATAGGCTCGATACTCACGGTGCGTGAGCCGTCAGGCTGACCCGAGATGTCGACTACTTTCGGTACCAGAATTTCGGACTCGAGCAGGGCTTCTGGATCATACGCGGTCCCCTGCCCGTCCGTGATGCCGACGATCACCTCCTGCGCCGTCAACTCGAGGGTTGTTATCCGGATGTGGCCACTGTAGAACAACTCGACTTGCGCCGTGTTTGTATAGTGATACTCACCCCAGAGCGGAAGCTTATCATACGTGATCACCATCCGGTCATCGAGCGGCTTGACCCAGATCGAGCCCGCCGAGATATTCGAGAGGTCCGCAAAGGCCGCACAAACACGCGGCATGGCATTGGCGCTGCTTCCCCACGGGAAATTCAGGGGGTCGTAGCGGAGAACGGGCATTTCGGTAAACGTCAGGTAGCCGTTTTCGGCAATCCAGCAATAGTCGTGAAATTCGCCCATAAACGGAAACGGCTCCGCGAACGTGCAAGCCACACTATCGTCCTCAAGCAGCGGCACATACTGGGCACGGTCCGCCGCGTGAGGAAGGTCCTTCACGCCCGGCGTGACCGTCAACTCGTAGCCGCCGCTGCCAGCCGGCCCAACGGGTGTGAATAACATCTGCGTGTACGCAAGGTCGGAACCCTCGGAGAACGCTTCGTACGCAACCCCTAAGGCTCGCGAACCGACCTGGACGGTGTCGGTTTTGAATTGCGCCGGTTCGGTGTCGGTGAATGTTGCAAATACCGCGTATGAATAGCTTTCCCCCAGCGGCACGGGCTCATCAACAGCCCAATTGTCGGTGCCACTGTAGATAATATCGCCATCGTACATACTGGCAGGCACATGATCGCTGTTGCGCACTACGATAGCCTCATCGAAATAGGGATACGCCGGATTCGTCCACGTCAACGCCACCGCCGGCGCCCCTTCGACGCTCATGGCCCGAAAATCTTTGAGTGGTTCGCCCGAAAACTGCAGAATCTCGACGGCGTAAGCCGCGGACTTCACCGCCCGGATTTCGTTGTCGCCAAATCGTGCGGGTTCCATTGCGGCCAAATCGGTCGCGGCCTGCACCAGAAAATCGCCGTAATCCTGGTAATCGATATAGTTCGCTTCCAGTCCCCGGTCAATAACGGATTCGCCGGCCCCCGGCATCAGCTCCGCTTGCGCCCGGTAGAAAATATCGGCTGCTTTGGCGATACCAATGCCCTCCACCGAATATCCGTTAAACGTGCCCCCATCGGTGAGCAGATAACAGAGCTTGTTGCCGACGCCACAGTTGATGTGAACACCGCCGTAGTCGCCAGTCCCGCCATACCAATTCGGACCGTAGTAAATCGCCGGGTCGCCGAACTCGGTAGGGTCGGCCATATTGCGAAATGCGCCCAGCGGCGTATCTTCTCCTATGAGCCAGCGTACCTCGGGGCTGTCATTCCCCTTCCCATTGGTCAGGTCCACATACTCGCCCCAGATATCCGAGAACGACTCGTTGATGGCACCGGAATCGTAGTAGTAGGCCAAATTGGACGTTTCCGCCGTGACACCATGGGTCAATTCATGGGCCGTCACGTCATCGGCCACCATGCCCTCGCCGAAATACATGCGCTTACCTAGAAGGTCGTAAAACGCGTTCTGAAGGGGGCAAGCATAGAAGGGATCGCAATACCGGACCGTTGCCGAGAGGAGCATGCCCTCGCCGTCGATACTGTCGCGGTCGTGATAGTCCCGGTAAAAATTATAGGTGTCGCCAAGATAATCGTACGCCTGGTTGACATCGGTCACCGACGAAACGGGGTCCCCCTCGGCACGGGCAAGCGTGCCCGGGTTGCTGTAGGTATTAAAGGCATCGTAAACTTCGCGTTCGAGGGCTTGAGGGGCCAGCGTGTGATGCAGGCGGATGTCCAGCGAATGGGCATCCACCAGAACTACCTCTTTTGCCAAGGGGTTCGTCTGGCTCACAGCCACCATGCCCCACACCAGGCAAGGGTCGCCGCTATCGCCCACCACGGTCGGCGCAAACACAAAAAGCCGGCCCGTAAGCACGTCATAACCGCTCGCCCCGTACGTTTTTCGCATGAAGTCAAGAGCTTCGCCTTCCGCGCGCTCCAAGGAATGCGTGGGATTCAGAGACAGGACATTATCGTCAAGAACGGAGGTGTCGCGCATAATGTCGCTCAGCACGGAAAGCACCCCGCCCTTTGTGTCGGTCTGCACGAAGACATGGGCGCCAAACACCGGCACCCCGGCGTATTCCTGGTTAAGAGAGACCGTGGCACGGTCCTGCTTCACCTTCGAGGCCGCCGCTTTGAACATGCTGCGAGAGCTCACGGCGCCAAAGACCCGGCCATGTTTCTGCATAAATTGCGTGGCCGTGTTCTGAGGGTCCACTGGGTCTGTGGCCAACACTCTGAATGTTGTGCCCTGAGGCGCCCCGAGGAAACGCAAATACCCTTTGGCCGTCTTTGTCTCGGCCGGCGCTTTCAACGCCTTGGTGGCGCTCTCCAACGATTTATACAAGCCCCGGAAATCTTCGGGATTTGCTTCGGGAATTTCGCCCCAAGCAGAAACAGACACCGCAAGAAGGGCCAAAAGGGCTCCTATAACCCCTGCCAAGCGCATCGCTATCCTCCTTTGGGCGGGCAGTTTCCGCCCCTGTCCCGCAATTGTGCCCCCGCCTACATGAAATGCCGTGCGGGCACGCCTCCTACACATCGACCGATAGCCGATAGAAACCCTATTATTTCTACCCAGTATTTTCCCAAAACACTGCCGCAACCCTATGAACCCTTCGGGCGCTAACCCTCATTTCTGTCCAAAGGGCGCTTTTATTGTAAGCATTTCGTGTCATTCTGTCCACAATTAATATTTACCCTTCCACCATCCACTTTTCGTCACTCCTTTCGGCAAGAGTTTTCCAGCACTAGTTTCCTGGCCGGCATCTGGATTGATCGTGGATTTTTGGCAGTCAAATCGGGTATCCTGGTAGAGATTCAAAATGCTTACAGAGGAAGGAGAATAGAGACCATGACACGGATCACTGATATACGGGCGCGGGAGATACTGGACTCGCGTGGCAACCCGACCGTCGAGGTGGAGGTCTATCTCGCCAGCGGCTTCCGGGGACGCGCCGCCGTTCCCAGTGGCGCATCCACAGGCGAAAACGAGGCCATCGAGCTGCGCGATAAGGACCCCAAACGGTATCTTGGAAAGGGCGTCACCAAGGCCGTTCAGAACGTAAACGAGATCATTGCCGAAGAACTCCTCGGCATGGAGGCCATCGAGCAGCGTGCCATCGACAATCTGCTCATCAAGCTCGACGGCACGAAGAACAAGAGCAAACTGGGCGCGAATGCCATGCTCGGAGTCTCGCTGGCGGCAGCCAAGGCGGCTGCGGAAGCCCTCGAAATACCCCTGTACAAATACATCGGCGGCGTGAATGCGCATGTTCTGCCGATACCCATGATGAACATTCTCAATGGCGGCGAGCATGCCGACAACAACGTCGACATCCAGGAATTCATGGTCATGCCTGTCGGCGCCAAGAGCTTCAAGGAAGCATTGCGGATGGGGACCGAAGTGTTTCATGCGCTCAAGAGCGTATTGAAAAAGCAGGGCTTGAATACATCGGTCGGCGACGAAGGCGGGTTCGCTCCCAATCTCGGCTCGAATGTCGAGGCCATCGAGGTCATCCTCAAAGCCATCAAAGCGGCAGGATATAAAGCAGGGAAAGACGTCTGGCTCGCACTGGACTGCGCAAGCAGCGAATATTATAAAAATAAAAAATATGTGCTTAGCGCGGAAGAAAAGCCCAATCTGAGCGCCAAAGACCATGTCGAGTTCCTGGCTAACTGGGCCAAGAAATACCCGATTATCTCGATCGAGGACGGCATGGCGGAGAACGATTGGAGCGGCTGGAAACAACTCACGGATGCTCTCGGGGGGCTCGTCCAGCTTGTTGGGGACGATCTGTTCGTGACCAATACCCAATACCTCAGCCGGGGTATCAAAGAAGGCATTAGCAACTCTATCCTGGTGAAAGTCAATCAGATAGGGACCTTGACCGAGACTCTCGAGGCGGTGCAAATGGCCCAGCGCGCCGGGTATACGGCCGTCATCTCGCACCGTAGCGGCGAGACCGAGGACGCGACCATCGCGGACTTGGTGGTCGCCACGAATGCCGGCCAGATCAAGACAGGGTCGGCCTCGCGGAGCGACCGGATCGCAAAATACAACCAGTTGCTGCGGATCGAGGAGGAATTGGGCGACCAGGCCGAGTTCCTTGGAATGGACGCGTTTTACAATTTGGCCCCAAAAGGCGCAAAATAGGGTACAATAGCGTACGTGTTCAAAAGACCGGTGGTTTCAATCGGCGGGTCGCATAGAGATAGCACAGAGGACGGATGTCGCAACAATCTCGAAATCGCTATACGCTCTTAGTAGTCGTGATGGCGGGAATGGTTGCTATTTATGCCTTTCATCGCGACTTGGTGAGTCTCTATACGAAATATTGCGAGAGCCGGGCAGGTGTTCAGCACCTGCGCGAAGAGGTGCGTAATGCCCAAGCCCTCGAGGAGGACTTGGCGCGCAAGGTAGAACGCCTGGACCACGACGTCGTGGAAATGGAAGCCGCAATCCGCCGAAACAAGGAGCTGGTACGCGAAGGTGAGACCATCTACCGTGTCGAGCTTCCGCCGGATATCGAACCCGGCGGCGCAACGCGTTCTCAGTAGTCGGACCGGTTGAGGTAAGACTGCTCTGACACACGAGATACAGCTAAATAGTCAAGAAGAAGCCATCAAGCTTCTCGGACGGAATGGCGAGCTACGCAAGCGCATCCAAAACGAAACCGCTGTGCGCATTGTGGACCGCGGCGCGAAGGTTGTCGTTGTTGGAAATGACTGGGAGACCGCGGTCGTCGGCAAGATGCTCGATGAAATGCTTGTAGCCGTGCGGAAAGGGCATCTCATGATATCGGCCCTGCCTGCAGCAATCATTAAGTGGCCGTAGGCATCTCCCCATGTTCTGTGAAGTCTTGTTCGATTTAAAAGTTCCGAAAAAGGAGCTGAAAGTCCATACTGTTCAAATGTGGTAACTTCTGTAGAAA
>JAWODE010000213.1:0-14159 GCA_046483455.1 Candidatus Hydrogenedentota bacterium
CGTACACACTGACGTCGACCCCGGACAGGGGGGCGAGCGACTCGCCCACCCCGACCCCGTCCGCTGCCATCGGTATCGGCGGCTACGTGAAGGTCCTGTCCTTGAACTGGCAAAGATTCCCTATGAAACCCCGAGGGACCTTGTGCTACGCGCGGCGGAGCTTATCGCGGACGGAAACATCGTGGGATGGTTCCAGGGACGCATGGAATTTGGTCCACGCGCACTCGGCTCCCGCAGTATCCTGGCCGACGCGACGCGTCCCGAGATGAAAGATTTAATCAACAAATACGTAAAGCACCGCGAGGAGTTTCGGCCATTCGCGCCGAGCTGTCTCGAGGAACACGCCCACGAATATTTCGAGGGATGTGACCGCCCCTCACCCTTCATGCTGTTTGTGTATCCGGTAAAGCCGGAGAAGCGCAGCGAGGTACCGGCAATCACCCACGTGGACGGCACGGCGCGGGTACAGACGGTCTCTCGTGACATACAGCCGCTCTATTATGATGTCATCAAGGCCTTTTCGCGTCTGCGGGGCGTGCCCATGGTGCTCAACACGTCGTTCAACGTCATGGGCGAGCCCATCGTTAACTCCCCCGGAGATGCCGTCCGCTGCTTCTACTCCACGGGCATGGATGCTTTGGTCATCGGGAAACACGTCGTGTTGAAGCGGCACTGAGCGAGTCTCCTATTCCTTCGGCGCTCACCTATTCTCATAGTCGCGCATGGTGGCGAGTTCGCGGGGAAGATGCTCTTCCCACGGCGTCCACTTAATCCACTCGCCACTGAGAAAACCGTCGTAGCCGTTCTGCTGTAGCAACCGAACCGCTGTCGCATGGTCCACCACGCCTTCCCCGATGGGAGTGAGCCCGCCGCCTTCGGTTTCCATGCGTCCGTCATGAAAATGCACGTGGCGGATCCAGGGATGCAGGACTTTAAACGCTTGTTCCATCGTTGCACCAGCACGGCGGATCGGATGCATGATGTCCCAGTTGACGGCGATGGCGGAACGATTCACGCGGCGCATAACCTCGGCCACGTGGCCGGGCTCGCACCAGTCGTCGTGGGTTTCCATGCAGACCCGCACCGCCCGCTCTTCGGCGTGGTCAGCCACCGATGCGAGAGCGTTCACTACGAGGTCCATGCCCTGGTCGCGCGAGACCCCCTCCGGCAAGAGCCCGCCAAACACGCGGATGCACGGGCTTCCAATGTCCGCGGCGAGGTCGATAGCCGTGTGGGTATCCTCGGTGTGTTGCTCGGTTGTTTCGGGGTCCGCGTACCGGCACGAAGTTGCCACGCAGCATAACGCGATACCCGCCTTTTGGGCGGTTGTTCTGATTTCCGCGCGTTCTTCATCCGAGGCATCAAACTCGACGCCGTGAGCATGGTTGGCCTGGATGCGGGGCTCGATACCGTCGTATCCAAAACGCTTAGCGGTATCGAGCATCTGTTCCAACGTCAATTCCGGGCACGAGAAACTCATGAACGAATATTTCATGCTGCCATCTCTCCGGGTTTGATGATAAGTCTGCGGTCTGCGTGATGAAACGCATCATAGCAGGTTTTGCAGCAGGACAGGGATTTTCCCAGCTCGACACAGTCTAATCGCAAGTCGCAGGGACAAAGAGCCTTCGCGAGTGTAAAGAGATAAAATGTGCGAAGAGATGGAAGCGGGCAGAAGACCGCGCCACAGCAAGAAAACAATGGAGTTTATCCTAATCGCCGGCTAGTGCCAGTAAATCGAAGTGAATTGTCTGAGAAACGCCGATGCACTGAGTATTTCGGAACACCCATCGGGTGAACGTGTGACAGGGACGCTCCACGGACTCTGGCTTTTCCAAAAACCAAACCATAGCCACTCCGGACGCAGCGTCTGGCCTTGCGCCAGACGTTTTGGAACCCCGGACGCTACACCTTGCCGGAAAACGCAGAACGGTTCTCTCCTATCACCGGGGGATTAGGCGAGGTTGCGTGATTCGTGCAGTCTCCGTTGGGTCTGTCTTATCTGGCGATTCAAGAAGTTTACTCTCCATTTGACACCCTGCTCGGGCGAGTAGAGAATGTGGGTCGCAATGCCTTCGGAAGGATGGGGATAAGACGCGATGTCAAACTGGTATTACGTTATTGGCGAGGATCAGCATGGCCCAGTCGGGGAAGAAGACATCCAGCGGATGATCGCGTCGGGCGAATTACAGGCCGACGATCTGGTGTGGCAAACCGGTATGGCCGACTGGATCGACGTAGGCCAGGCGTTTCCAGCCCATGAAGCCCCACCGCCTGGAAGCGAGGAATCCATCCAGCCTGAAGAAGCCTACACGCCGACCAACCAAGAGGCTGAAGCAGCGCCGGTTTTGGAGAACGTGTTTGAAGATGGCGGGGAGCCGCGGGAACCCGGCGCGGAATTGCACCGACCCGCCATGGATCGCGAGACGGCGCAAACGGCCGAAGCATCTCCAATAGCCCCACTCACACGACAAATCCATCCTCTTGCCATCGCGGGCCTTGCTCTGGCGGTTTCAGGCTTCCTCACCTGTGGTATTACCGCTATTCCGGCAATCGTTCTTGGCCACATGGCTTTATCGAGGATAAAGGGGGAACCGGAACGGTACGGAGGCGAGGCGCTCGCGGTTGCCGGATTGGTCGTCGGCTATTTCCTCGCATTGATAATGCTCAGCATGCTGGTAATTATCTTGTTTGCTGCCTGAGCGAAACGTACTGTTTTTTTCTTTTCTCAATTGTCTCGTTTTCCTTTGCCTTTCTAATCGGCCTGAAAAAGGAAAAACGGTCGCGCTTCTTCTCGTTCTTGGCATTTTCGCCGTATTCCGTTATCGTGGTTTCTCAAAGAAAGGCGGAGAATGTCATTCGAGGAGGGTTGTATATGGCGCGCATGACGAAAATCCGGGCGTTTTTGGGGGCCGTGTTTGCAATCGTCATATTGATTGTGTTTATCGCCATTGCGGCACGGGTGCTTGGGTGGGATATCCCCGTACTGAACGATATGCCGGGACCGGAGAATATGTAACGGCCAACTCTCCTCTCGAAACACGGACTTTTATATGCTGATTGGGAGGGGTCTCCGGAGTCTATTTTCGAAAAGGATGTCTGTGGAGCTCTTGAAGAAGCCGGCTAAGGCATCGCGGACGCGAAAGACGGCGGTGAGAGGAGTTGGTTTGCTGGGCAAACCAGCGGGTTAGTCCCTGTTTTTCGCTCAATGTGAATGGCTCAAGGACGTTTTCAACAGCTCCTCTGGACGCGGTTCTTATGGAGAATAACAATCAAAAACCGCCTTTGGCGGACGCAACCACTCGTGAGGCCGAATCGGCGCATCTTTCGCCCAATCCTCCCGGATGGCCCTACATGACCTATCTCGAGGCCGTATTGCTTAGCGTCGCACTTCTGCTGTTTCAATTACTCGCCGCTTTGTTCGTGGCCGGTTTCCTCATGGCGATACAAGGCCTTTTGGGCCGGTCCCACCAAGAGTTCGTATTGAAACAGCCTCATGTCTTGATGGTGTTGAGTGTGTTTGCGGTATTTCCCCTGCTGGTATGGGGATGGTGGCGAAGCGGACAGAGCATGCGCGGGGCTTTTGGGCTGCGCGCATTTCCCTGGGCGACACTCCTGGCGATTGTGCCATTGAGTATTGGGGCGGCCCTGATTATCTCGGAAATGGACAACCTTCTCCGCCAGATGATGCCGTTGCAAGACCCCTACAAAGAGATATTCGAATCATTGTCGTCCTCGCCTCTCGTCGCCTTCTTTATGCTGGCGATCATGGCCCCGATTACGGAAGAAACCCTGTTTCGAGGGGTCGTGCTTCGCGGACTGCTGCGTCAGCATGGCGCCTGGGCGTCATCGTTTGTCAGTGCACTCTTGTTTGGTCTGGTCCATGTCTATCCCGCGCAGATCATGCCTGCGTTTTTGTTGGGATGGCTGCTGGCGTGGGTGCATCTGCGAACGGGCTCGATATGGCCGTGTATGTGGATGCATGCCGTCGTGAACACCCTGTTTCTTGTGGCACATATGCTGATCCCGAATGAGATTCGGGGGCTGACCACTCCGCCCGAGGCGGGCTTGTTTCAACCACTCTGGCTGGACGCGTTGGCGGTGGCCTTGTTTGGAATCGGGGTGGCATCATTTATCCCTCTGACTCGCGGTGTTTTAGTCCGGGCCACGTCAAAGACCTGATTGCAGCTTCGGTCGCGGAGGAAAACGCAAGAGGGGAAACACAGGGGCGCGCGCTTAGAGGGATTCGTCGCGGGTTTGCAGAGTTCCCCTCAAGATTAGGATACTGCGAGAAGAGAAGATACAACCGCGTAACGCGCATGTAAGAAAGGCAGTGCCGTGATCGATTTGGAAAAGGATGCCGCGGGGATTCTCGAGGCCGCGCTCCAGAATGGCGGAGAATTCGCCGAAATATTCATGGAAGAAACGGCCCGCACCAGCATTTCCTTCGAAAACAACAAGGTCGAGAAGGTGATTACAGGCACCGATGTTGGGGCGGGGATTCGCCACCTCAGCGGCGATCGCACCCTTTACGGCCATACGAACGAACTTTCCGAGAAGTCCCTGGTTGCGCTTGCGGGGGACATTGCCGGAGGCGCGCGCGATGAGCGGGCCTCCTACAATTTTGCATTTGCACCCGAACGGTTCCGCATAGCGTCTAAGCTGCCGCCGGCCGAAGTTGCAACGCCTCGGAAACTCGAGCTGGTGCGGGCGGCCAATGCGGTGGCGCGGGACTACGACCCGCGCATCGTCCAGGTAGCCGTCTCGTACGGCGATTCGTTGCGCCATGTTGTCATCGTGAATTCGCAGGGTCGGTTTGTCGAGGAAAGCCGCCCTCAGTTGGTGTTTTCGGTTCGGGTCGTGGCCCGAGACGGCGACATAGTGCAGACGGGTTACGAGTCCGCCGGCGGCACCCTCGGCTTCGAACTGTTCGACGAGGTAGACCCCGAGACCATCGCGTTGCGGGCAGCAAAGCGCGCCTGCCTCATGCTCGAGGCCGACCCGGCCCCCACGGGCCGCATGCCGGTTGTCCTGAGCAGCGAAGCGGGCGGCACCATGGTGCACGAGGCCGTCGGGCACGGACTCGAGGCCGACCATATCGACAAGGGCGTGTCCAAATACTGCGGCCGGCTCAACGAACCAATTGCGGTACCGGAGGTGACGGTAATTGACGACGGCACCCTGCCCGGGAAACGGGGTACCGCCAACATCGACGATGAAGGCATGCCCACGGAGCGGACCGTATTGATCGATAAGGGCATTCTTGTCCGCTTCATGAATGATCGGCGAACGGCCGCCAAGATGCACATGGAACCCACGGGCAACGGCCGCCGTCAGTCATACCGCTGCAAACCGATTCCGCGTATGACCAATACCATGGTCGCCAGCGGTAAGGCGAACCCCGCCGCGATTCTCGCCGAAACGCCGAAAGGGCTCTTTGTAAAGAAAATGGGCGGTGGGCAGGTCAACCCGCTTAACGGCGATTATGTGTTCGAGGTCAGCGAGGGGTATCTCATCCGGAACGGCAAAGCCGAGACGCCCGTCCGCGGGGCCACCTTGATCGGGAACGGTCCGGATACGCTCATGCAAATCGAGGCCATCGGAAACGACTTGGGATTTGCCATCGGCACCTGCGGCAAAGACGGCCAGGGCGCCCCCGTCAGCGATGCCCAACCCACGCTCCGGATTCGCGAACTCACGATCGGCGGCACGGGATAGTCTCCCGCAAAAAAACGGGCGAAGATTCGCGACGATTTTCCGATACGGTCCACCGGTGTTTATTCCGCGTATTCCGCGAATCGAAAGGACTTTTCCTGGAAACCTGCCTGTCGGCTTGTTCGTTGCGCCGCTATTTTGGTATCTTGCGTACAACATTTGCAGGGTTCGTTTTTCGAATTGGAGAGATCTATGGCCAAATCCACCCAAAAGCCCCCGGCGTTTATGGTGCACGACTGTGCGCTGGCCGCGTTGGCGACCGGAAAGCGGGCGCAGAGCCTCCGAGAACTCCGGGAACTGTTGCGCGGCATTCATCCGGGGTGCATTTATTACCATTTTTGGGGCGTGTTGCTTCGCCCCCGTTTCGATAATCCGGAGTATTTGAACGACTTCGCAGAGTGGGCGCGCCACGGCTTGCACGATCATATTCTGGCGGAGCGGCTGGCTGTCATAAACCCCGCTGAGTTCTCGAATATGGAAGATTTGCGGGACGAGCTGCTTGAGGAAATCGAGCAGCGGCTCGATGAAACGGAAAGTGTGCCTTGGTCGAAACCGGACCAGGAGTTCCACTTTATCCGCACCCACATTGTGGTCTTTGACACGCACCGGCGCATTGAAGACCCCAAAGATTTAGCGATGATCGTGCCGCAAATGTCGCAAGGCAGCATTTTCTATCATTTTATTGACGCTCGCCGGCGAACTGCGGATGCCGTAGACGATTTTCAGGCGTGGATTAAGCCTTTCGGGGATGAATACGACGACCTTGTCAAAAAGATACGTGATATCGACCCTTATTTTGTGACCCTTCGTGACCTTCGGGCCCAGTTGGCCGATGTAATGAAGCAGTATTTTCGCGGGAAGAAAAAATGAACGATTTCTTGAATAAATACGCCGCGGTAGCAGGCGAGGACGTTATCCAACACCTTCAACAGCTTGCCGCGCCCCTCGAAGGCATCAAGGTAGTGCATGTGAATTCGACCCGCGTTGGCGGCGGGGTCGCGGAAATCCTCAACAAGATGGTGCCCCTGATGGCAAGCCTGGGACTGGACGTACAGTGGGAGGTGATTACGGGCGAGCCGGATTTCTACCAATGCACGAAGAGTTTTCACAACGCGATTCAAGGCATGCCGGTGGACGTTTCGCTCCACTTGCGCAAAGCCTATGAGAGCACCAATGAAAAAACCGCCGAGGAACACCGGGACCTTCTGCGGGACGCGGACGTCGTGATTATGCACGATCCGCAGCCGGCCGCCATGCTCAAGTACATTCCGGACCGTAAGGGGAAGTGGATTTGGCGGTGTCATATTGACGTCAGCCGCCCCTACCGGCCTGTATGGAAGTATTTGAAGGATTTTGTGAGCGGTTATGACGCCAGTATTTTTTCTCTCGTGGACTTTACACAAGTGCTGCCGCATCATCAGTACCTGATTCCCCCCAGCATCGATCCCCTCTCGGAAAAGAACATGGACCTGCCGATCAGCAGGGTGCGGAGTGCCCTCGATGAGTTTGATATCGACCCGCGCCGGCCGTTGATTGTGCAGGTATCGCGGTTTGATCGTTTCAAGGACCCGGTGGGGGTCATCCGGGCCTACCGCCTGACCAAGCGGTTCATTCCCCAATTGCAGGTTGTGCTGGCAGGCGGCGGTGCGACCGATGATCCCGAGGGCGACGCCGTGCTCAGCGAAGTGAGAGACGCCGCGGGAGACGATCCCGATATCCACGTGCTGCTACTCCCCGCCGATGCGCACATGACCATTAATGCGCTGCAACGAGCAGCCGACATTGTGCTCCAAAAATCCATTCGCGAGGGATTTGGGCTAACGGTTTCGGAGGCCATGTGGAAAGGAAAGCCGGTTATCGGCGGAGATACGGGCGGCATCCGGCTCCAAGTGACCAACCACCACACGGGCTTCCTGGTTAGCACTCCCGAAGGCGCGGCTTTGCGCATCCAGTATCTTTTGCGGAATCGCGATTTGCTTGCGCAAATGGGCGAAAAAGCCCGTGATTTCGTGCGGGACAATTTCCTGCTTACCCGGCAATTGCGCGAATACCTCACCATCATCCTGGGCCTCATGCGGGGCGGAGCCGAGCGGATGGAGATCAGCTAACCCGGAAAGAGAACCGGGCAAGAATTCACGAGACGGTTTTTTCGAAGGCTTTCTGCATGCGTTCGCCGCGGATGCTGTGGTGCGACGCCGACCACACGGGCGCTTTATCTTTCACGAGGATAATTTGCGGCGACCGGTGCTGCACACCGAGGTCTTTTGCGATCTGATTGGATACCGGCCGGTTTTCAATTACCTTTACTATGTAGATAGCCGGTTTCTCGCCATTCGTTTTATGGTCATATTCGCTGACCCGCTCGTGCGCTGCGCTGGAAATCGGACAGTCCGTACTGTGCTTGAACACAAAAACGGGCTTTTTGCCGGAGGCTTCCAGGCACGTTTCCCAATCCTGCTTGGTCTTCAATTCTTTCATGGGGCAACTCCGTGGCGCTATTGCTGGTTTGCTTTTGTTTTTGGTTATCCTAACACGCATAAAGTCGTCAGGATTCCGGGGATGGACGATATAGACGGTATGGACGCAATGGACAGAAGCATGGCGAATTATACGGCGGTTACCGTGTATTATGGGTATGGGGAATAAAGGTTTGGGAAGAGGAGAGCAGTACGACGATGATAGATGTAGTAAACCTCACGCAGCACTACGGAATCCGGCCGGTATTGCGGAGGCTTGGCCTACACAGACGTTGCGCAGCTGTGAGACGACACATGGAGATAACACGGGCATGATTCTGGGCGTTGGCACGGACCTGGTGGAGATTGCGGAATTCGAAAACCGCATGGAACGGGGGCGGCTGTTGCGCGCGTTCAGCGAGGCCGAGCAGGCGTACGCCGACGAGAAGCCGAAACGCCGCATGCAGGCCCTTGCCGCGCGCTGGGCCGCCAAAGAGGCCTTTGCCAAGGCCCTCGGCACCGGCCTCCGCGCTGAATGGGACTTGTCCGAGGTCGAGGTCGTCAATGGCGAGGGAGGAAAGCCGGAGCTGCAACTGGGCCCGTCCGTGCGGGGCGTTCTGCCCGAGGGCGCACGGGTGCACGTGTCGTTATCGCATACCGCCACCTATGCAACGGCCGTGGTGGTTGTGGAGGGGGATGAAAACACGGACTGACACGGACGGACACGGACGGACACCGACCAACACGGACGATACGGACGACACGGATGATGACCCCCCGTTCGGTCCACTTTTATCTGTGTTCGTCGGTGTAAGTCCGTGTTTTCCACAAGAAACGACCGGTCTTGCTCCTTGTCTCCTTGCCGTTACGCCTTGCCTACTTTGACGGGGCAGCGCTCTTTGGCGGAGCGGTAGATGGCGTCAATAACGGCCATGTTGGCGACGGCGTCTTCAGCGGGCCATCGAACGGGCTGGTGCGTCCGGCAGGCATTGACGAAGTCTTCGATCTCGAGCTGGTAGATGTTCGCGCCGGTAACGTACTCGCGTGTTTCCTGCGTGCCATGGCGCAGAATGATTTCGGCGCGTTCTTCGCCGGGAAACCACGGACTGGGCAGAATCAGCGTGCCGTTAGTGCCTTTGACCACGGCGCGTGAGCGGTCGTGGGTCTCGAAGCTGCATTCAAAATAGGCCAGGAGGTTATTGGGAAATTCGAGGCATCCAATAACGGTCCTATCCACATCCTTGTGGCGTACGAAAGCGCTGGCGTAATCGGGTTCGCACCGGGCCATCATCCGCGAGAAATTCACGCAGTAGCAGCCGACATCCATCAACGCGCCGCCGCCCAGTTTGGGTTTAAGGCGGATGTTGCCGGGTTCGTCGAGCGGAAAGGAAAAGATACTGCGTATGGTGATGACATCCCCGATAGCGCCCTCCTCGATGAGCGTCTGCACACGGTCGTACACGGGATGATAGCGATACATGAAGGCTTCGGCCACGGGCAGCTTTTTCTTCTTGGCGGTCTTGACGACCTTCCGGGCCTCGGCCGCGTTCAGGGTGAAAGGTTTTTCACACAACACCGGCAAACCGGCCTCGAGCGCCTTAATGGTCCACTCGGCATGCATGCTGTTCGGGAGCGGATTGTAAATGGCGTCAACTTCGCCCGAGGTCAACAATTCTTCGTACGAGCCGAAGGCACGCGGGATGCCGTGTTCTTTAGCCCACTCGCGCGCGCGGGTCTTGTCGCGGCTGCCCACGGCCTGCATGCAACAGGCATGGCTCAAACCGATGCCCTTCATCACGCTCTTCCCGATTCGGGCTGTGCTCAGGATTCCCCAACGCAGGCTTGACATACACACGCTCCCTGCTACTCACCGCTCGTGGCGGCGCCATCAACCGCTTCTTGTTTCGCCGTAAACATTCTACTACAAGAAGAAAGCGGGACCAACCATAAGGCCCCGCTTTGGCTCTTTTGTATGACGTTATTTTCCGATATAGGCTTCTTTAATGTAGTCCATATCGGGGAAATTGGCTTTCAGATACTCGTTACCCTGCTGCTGAATCATCGTCTGGTTAGGTTGCTGGCCGTACTTGGCGGTGATGTCCTCAACAACATCCATACCCTCGATAACCTCTCCGAAAGCGGAGAATCCCTGGTTATCGAGGGGACTGTTGTCGGCCAGGTTGATGAAGAGTTGCGTAGTCCGGGAATTCGGCATCTGCGATTTAGCAAAGGTAATGGTGCCCTTTTTGTTGCCCTTCTTGACCGGTTCGTCCTGGATGGTGGCTTCGCGCCATTTCGCCGAAAGGCCCGGGTCGCCATGGATGCCGAACTGGACCACGAAGCCGGGGACTACGCGGAAAAACCGGGCTCCGTCGAAGAATCCCTGCACTACGAGATTGTAAAAGCGGTCGACGCCAATGGGCGCCCATTCGCGGTGGCACTCGATGACGAAATTGCCGTTCGAGCACACGAATTGGACTTTAAAGGTATCGGGCGCGGTCAGGGCGGCATGTTCGGGGCCTTTACCGCCGTCGTATTCCTCGGGCGGGGGCACCCGTTCCAGAAGCGGAACGCTTTCGGTCTTATCTTCCTCGGGTTCGCTTTCCATTTGCTCGGGTTCCTCTTCGATTTCCGCCAGTTTCTTCTCCACCTCGCGCGCGGCCTGCGCCCGTTCAGGAGTGAGGCGGTCGCGTTTGCATCCGTTGACAAGCACGACGCAAACGACACCAAATACCGCGACTGCGCCTATAGCAAGTATTCTCTTCACGTTGTTGCCTCCTGTCTGTTCACCATCCGGACCGGCCGCCACCATGCAGTAACCACGGCCTCCGATGTCTGCGGCGCCCGGTCCAAATTCTAATACACCAAATCCCCCGTCGGGAACGACCCCAGAATTTTGAGTTCCGTCGAGTAATGCGACAAATCCTGAAGGGCTTCTTTCACGACGCGATCGTCGCAGTGGCCGATCAGGTCGATAAAAAACACGTAATCCCACGCCTTACGACGCGAAGGCCGGGATTCAATGCGGGTGAGATTGATCTTGCGTTCCCGCAGAGGGGTGAGCATGTCGTAGAGAGCGCCGGGCCGGTCTTTGATCGAGCACAGAATCGACGTCTTGTCATTGCCGGTCGGTTTCGCCAACTGTCGCCCGATGACAAAGAATCGGGTGAAGTTGGCCGAGGCGTCCTCGATCCCACGAACCAGAATATTGAGGCTGTAGGTTTCGGCGGCCAAATCGCTTGCGATGGCGGCGGCACCGGGCTCGCCGGCGGCGATACGGGCCGCCTCGCCGGTGCTCGAGGTCTCGATCAAGTCCGCGTTCGGCAAATTGGCTTTAAGCCAGTTCCGGCACTGCACGAACGGCTGCGCTTTCGAATATACTTTCTTGATTTCTTCCAGGGGTGAATTTGACAGCAGATTCTGCACGATATGAAGCATGATCTCGTTGACGATTTTGACCTCTGAGGTCAGGAACCGGTCGAGCGTATCGCTCACGCCCCCACCCATCGAGGTCTCGACGGGCACAACACCATAATCCACACGCATGCGCTCGACCTCGGTAAAGATGTCGTCCACGGTCGCTACGGGGTGATAGGTGGCGTGGGTTCCGAAAATGCGCAGAGACGCCTTGTGGCTGAAGGTGTCGCGGGGGCCAAGGAATGCCACGTCAACGGGTTTTTCGAGAGCGCGGACGGCACTCATGATCTCGCGGTAGATGGCCTTAATGGCCGCTTCCGTCAGGGGACCTTCGTTTTCGCGCTCGAGTTTATTGTAGACGGCGCGTTCACGCTCGGGCACATAGTACGAAGCGTTATTCGCCCGCTTGATATCGCCGATCTCCATGGCGCATTTGGCGCGCTCGTTAAGACACCGCAGAATCTCGGAATCCAGTTCGTCGATTCGCTTTCGCAGTTCATCGAGGTTCACGGCTGTTTCCTTTCCAGGATTTCCAGGGGCGCCACGCTCACCAGAAACTCGCGTGTGCGCCCGCTCTGAAAACGTATACGTGCTCGCATTTTCTTACCCCGGCCTTTGGTATACATGACAATACCCGTGCCGAACTGGGCGTGTCGAACCCGCGTACCCATTTTGAGGCTGTCGAGCTCGGCGCCCGGCCGTGCCGAAGACTGGGCTGTCTTGCTCCGCTTTTTACGCCGCGAGGCGCCCAGCTGCTCGACCAGGTTCCGCGGGATTTCGTCCAGGAACCGGGAGGGGGCTCGTTCCGAGCGCGCCCCGAACACAATGCGGGAACGGGCCCACGTTAGGGCAAGCCGGTTGCGCGCGCGGGTCATGGCGACATAACACAAGCGCCGCTCTTCTTCGACCTCGCTTTCAGACTCCAGTGCGCTCGCATGCGGCAGGAATCCTTCCTCCAAACCTATCAAGTACACGTTATCGAACTCAAGACCTTTGGCGCTATGGCATGTCAACAGCTTGACCGCGGGCGTAGTCGGGTCGAGTTCATCGACCTGGCTGACCAAGGCAAGTTCCTGTAGGAACAACCCGAGGCCACCCCGTTCATTTTCGTCGAACGTTGCACACGCCGACAGAAATTCTTCCACGATTTCGAGCCCGGTGCGAAAATCCCGTTCGTCCCCGCGTTTTACATACTCCCGGTACTGGATGGCATCGAGCAAGGATTCGACCACCTTGGCGAGGGGGACGCTCTTGGCTTGCACGGCCAGGTCGTCAATAATACGGACGAAATCGGCCATGCCCCGGCGTGCGCGCGTAGCCAGGGTCTGATCGTGTTCGGCGTCACGCAACACTTCGAAGAGCGAACAGCCCCGTTCCGCGGCATATGCCTCGATCGCATCCATGGTCTGGGCGCCGATACCCCGGGGCGGGACATTCACGACGCGGCGCACGGCCTGGTCATCGGCCGGATTCACCATTAACCGTAGATACGCCAGGATATCCTTCACCTCTTTACGTCCGAAAAAGGAGACCCCGCCAATGACGACATAGGCCAAACCCTTTCGGCGAAGCGCTTCCTCGATGAGCCGCGACTGGCCGTTGGTCCGGAACAAAACCGCCGTACCGCGCGGAGACAACCCGGCATTCGCGATATCCTCGGCCACGAACCGTGCCTCATCCTCGCCGTTCTCCGCTTCGTAAACGCGCACGGGATACGTTTCCTCGCGGGCGGTGCGCAACGTTTTTCCGAGGCGTTCCACGTTGTTGGCAACGATTGCATTGGCGGCATCGAGGATAGTACTGGTGCTCCGGTAGTTCACTTCGAGACGGTATACCGACGCACCGGGAAAATCGCTCTCAAAATCGAGGATGTTCCGGATATTTGCTCCGCGCCATGCGTAAATGCTCTGGTCTTCATCGCCAACAACGAACAAATTGCCGTGATCTCGGGCCAACTCGCGGGCAATGATGTATTGGGCCCGGTTCGTATCCTGGTACTCGTCGACATGCACATAAGCGAAGCGCGAGCCGTAACGCCGGCGAATGTCCGGGTGTTCCTGGAACAGTTCCGTCGTCAACACCAGAAGATCGTCGAAATCCACCCCGTTGCTTTTCCGCAGAGCGGTGTGGTAGCGGTCCCACAGCGCCAGACAGGTTTCTTCCTCGGGCGCGCCGGGGTCGCGGCGGGGCGTTCTCACGTCCTGCTTGTGCAAACTGACCCAGCGGAGAGCCTCGCGCGGCGAAACGCGCGCATACCGTCCCGGTAGGTCCTTTACAAGGCGTTTCATCAGGGTGAGTTGGTCGCTATCATCTATCACCGTGAACTGCCGTGCCCGCCCCAGTGTCTCGATCTCGCGGCGGAGCACGTAGAGGCCAAACGAATGAAACGTTCCCAACCATGCCCCGACGCGGCGGACGCCGAGCCGCTCCGCCAAGCGTACGCGCATCTCATCCGCGGCACGGTTGGTAAACGTCATGGCCAGCAAAGAGCGGGGTTCCACGCCCTGCTCATCGACGAGCCAGGCGAGGCGCTCAATAATGACACGGGTTTTTCCGGTACCGGCGCCGGCA
>JAWODE010000374.1:0-4469 GCA_046483455.1 Candidatus Hydrogenedentota bacterium
CTTGGACCCGGACGCCTGACACGAGGTCAGGCGCTACATCCGGATTGTCTAAAATGTCGTTTAGGGAAACGCCAAAGCACGAGAATTCTCCCTGCCCCAATCTCACCTGATGGGTGTCCGAAAAGATCGAGTTTACTGGCGTTTCTCAGGCATTTCTCTTTAATTCACCAGTATTACCCGGCGATTGGGAACTTCGTGAACAAACAAGGGTGACTGTTCCGGGATATGTTGTACACGCGCCGGGGCGATTGAGTATGGTGGCGGGCACACGAAAATGCATGCAATCAGGCTATTTTGAGGAGAGTACACGATGAAGCGCCGGAATTTTCTAGCGGGAGCCGGGGCGTCGCTGGCGGGAGTTGCGGGATTCTCGGCAGGAGAGCTTTCTTTGGCGTCGGCTTCTGAATCGGAGAAAGCGAGTGAGCCAAGCCATATGCCCGAGGTGATGCGTTACCTGGACCGAATCTACGCGGAGGACAGGCGGGCCTACGCGTGCCGCGCAACGAATCCCGAGGCCCATGTAGCATGGCGCGAGGAAGCCCGGCCGGTCCTGAAACGGATGCTGGGCCTCGACCGCATGGAGGACAAATTGTCCGAATGGACGCCCGAGGTGCGACTGGAAGAACCGGAGACGCTCGATGGTTATACCCGTGCCAGAGGTGAAATGATAACCGAGCCGGATGTGTCCGTGCCGTTTTATTTGCTGCGTCCGCTGGGAGAAGGACCTTTCCCGCTGGCGGTAATGCCCCACGGCCACGGTCCTCTCGGCCGGTACGCGGGTATTTCTACATCGGAAAAGGAGAAGAAAAAAATACGCCGCGAGGACCGCGACGTTGGGGTCCAGGCGGCAAAGCGGGGCTACGTTGTAATCACGCCTGCCACCCGCGGCTTGGGGTGTCCCGGTGTGCCGGATATCAACAAGCGTCACGGCAACAGCGATTGCCGCAGCCAAATGGTTCATTGCCTGCTGGCTGGGCGTACGCCGCAAGGCGAACGCGTGTGGGACATGGCGCGCTTTATCGACTGGGGAAACACACTGGAAGAGGTTGACGCCGGCCGCGTGCTTATGATGGGCAACTCGGGGGGCGGCGTTGTGACGCTGTACGCGACCGCATGCGACACGCGCATCACGGTGGGCGTGGCGTCGTGCTCCTTTTCATCGTTTGTGCGCAGTGACGGCTGCGTGCAGCTCTGCGACTGCAACCTTGTGCCAGGCACGTTGACATTCGGCGACGCCGAAGATGTCGCGGGCCTTATCGCACCCCGCTGGTTTCTAGCGGTACATGGCGCGAAGGACGGGCTCTTCACGCTCGCAGATGTTGAGCGGACGGCTGCCCGCACGCGTGAGGTGTTCGCGGCCGCGGGCGTGGCGGACCATTTTGACATGCGCGTGGGGCCGGAAGGCCACCGCTTTTACAAAGACCTCATGTGGCCCTTTATCGATAAGGCCATGAGGAAAGCGTAAGAACGCGGACGCACATGGACTGGCACGGACGGATGAGCGGGGCGGAGCGGAAAGATTCCTTAGTCCGTGTTCGTCGGTGTTTGTCCGTGTGGCTGCCCCAAGCGAATTGCCTGTTTTACTCCTGAATACTGGCGAGGTTAAAGCGGTGCACGGGCACGGGCATTTCGGAGTCGGGACCCTTCACGCTTTTCCAGACGATCTCGTTGAGAGGAAACATGGGCGTACGGTCGTAATCCGAGAAATCCATTTTCCTGGACTCCTCAGCGCCCCATGCGGTTTTTGTATTGAGTTCGTGAATGTCGATCTTGGGTTCGATATGGTCGTATGGCGTCAAATCGGGTTTGTCGGTGAAGCAGGCGAACATGGCGTTGGCAGCGGCATCGTACTGGCTCATGGGTTGCAGTCCCAGGATGAGTTCCATGGTGCGCAGCAGGGAACAGGTGGTGTAGAAGGTGCTATCGACGGTGCCGCGTCGCACATAGGGGCTGATCACGAAGCCGATGGTGCGCCGGGCGTCCACGTGGTCGGGTCCGTCTTGCGCATCGTCCTCGATAACGAAGATGGCCACCTCGGGCCAGTATTTGCTGTGGCTGACGCGGTCGACAATCATGCCGAGGCCATAGTCGTTGCTGGCAACGGCCGCGCGGGGCGTGGGTTCACCCGGCCGCGTGCCTTTCGTGTGGTCTTCGGGCAACCCCATTACGATGTAATTGGGCAGACGTTTCTCGGGATCGGGGTTGCCGTAGTTTTTCTCGTATTCGTCGAACTCGCGGATGAATTCGGCGGCATTTTCGTAATCGCGCGCCCCCCAGTTAAGGTACTTTGGAGCGATGTGGCCGTGGAGCGAGTTCAGCCGGGGATCTTCGGGTTCCATGGGCCCGCCTTCACTGACTCGTCGGGCGAACTCACCATAGCTTCGGTAGGTCAGGTTTTTGCGGGCGCACTGGTCCCAGAGATATCCCGCGCCGGGGATGATGGCTACCGAGCGCGGGGAATCGCTTTTGCCGCCGTACCGTGCCGGCCAGGATTTCTCGGTGTAGTCCGTGGCATAGGCGGCATTGGACCACTGGTGCCCGTCCACGCTCACCTCCGCGTCGCAATAGAGGTTATCGAGAAGCACAAAGGTCTCGGCGAGAGCGTGGTGGTTAGGGGTGACTTCGCGGCCGAACAGGGTCAGGCGCGGGTCGCCGTTCCCCTGGGGTAAATCGCCCAACACTTGGTCATAGGTGCGGTTTTCTTTGATGATGTAGATCACGTGTTTGATCTGTTTTGAACGTTGGCCAACGTGCCGGGGGACAACAGTCTGCTGCGTTTCGGGGCGGGCTGTCGCGAGCAGTTCGTCGTTGTAAGGGCAGTTGGCATAGGCCTGTTTGGTCAGGTCGCGCAAAGCACGCGAGTGTTTCGGCACATCAATGATGCTGATGGCGCCTTTCATGAGGCTTTTGGTCGTCCCGATGCCGTCCCCTTCGCGAATTGGGCTGTGGGGGCCGCGCGGATTGGCCGAGGAATGTCCTACGCCCTTCCCGTTGCCGACGTATAGGGTCTCGCCGTCCGCGCTGACAGCCACCGAGGAGGGATACCAGCCGACGGGCAAGAAGCCCAGCACCGTAGATTCGCCGGGCTCGTCGACACTCACCACGCACACGTTGTTGTTGTCCGCATTGGCGATGTAGAGGACGTTCCGGTTGGGATCGAGCGCGAGGGCGTTGGGCGTCGAGCCTTCGGGCGCTTGGGGATACAGCGACGTGACGATGGTTTCGGTCGGTCGGCCTTTTTCCGTGTCGATGACGACCACCGAGTTATCATTGGCACAGCACACGAATAAACGACCGTCCCTGGCGAGGGCGAGATCGTTGGGGTTATCGCCCGCGGGGATGGTTCTGCGGATCGTGTAGGTATCGGTGTCAATGACGGATACGCTGTTGCTGGCCCAGTTCGAAGCGTAGAGGGTTTTGCCGTCAGGGGTGATGACGAGTTCGTACGGGTTCATCTCGGTGGGGATGCGTGTAATGATGTCGCCGGTGGCCGTGTCGAACACCACCACGTAGCTGTTGGTGCGGTTGGCGGCAAAGAGGATGCTTTTCCGCGGATGATGGGCCAGGCCGGACCAGAAAATGCGTTTCGGGTCGATTCCTTCGGTGAGCGTAGCGATGGGTTCCGCGGTGAGTTGGCCGTTCTCATAGCCGAACACGTAGATGGGCGCGCGAATGCCTTCACGCGCTTTGTTGTTGCCGCCGGAGACATATAGGTTGGCGCCGTCGGGACTCCAGGCAAGGCCCAGCCACGCCGTGGGCAATTTAATTTTCTGGACGGCTTCGCCCGTGGCCGTATCGACCACCACCAGGCCGTGGGGGTTGTAGCCGCCATGGAGCGCGACGGCGGCCTTGCCCTCTGGAGCCATCTCGATGTTGAGCAGGAGGTCGTTGGTCCAGATGGCCTCACCCACCGGGGTGATGCGCCACCGGTTCGGCAGGACATAGCCCTCGTCCGAAGGCCCGGGCAACTCGTCAGCGGTTGTGACAAACGGTAAGGCCAGAAGAACGGTGAAGAAAGAGAGGGAAGTTTTCATGACAGACCTCGGTAATGTTGGCCCCAGAGTTCGTGTGATTTACATAATCGCTGAGATGGCACGGCCCGTCAAGTTCGAGTAGCGAGGCAAGGTGTTCCAACAACCGGCAACAGCGAATAATCATCCGGGACATGATAATGTTCCCCGCGGTTTTGTGTCGCGGAAGTGGGCACGAATTAGATAGAATCGGTGCTACGGGAAAGCGTAGTTCCGCCGGAAGGAGGCGACCTGCGGAATCAGCAAGCGATCAAGGCGGCGCCCAAGATCCTGGATGAGATGCAGCAGGTGGTGGCGACGGAGCTCCAGGCGCAGATGAACAACCCGGCGGTGCCGTCGGGAGAGGTGCGCGAGGCACATCGGTTTTTCGATCTGGTTCTTCTACCTGCTCATCTTCATGGTCAAGGGCTGGCTGAACGTCACCGGCATGTCCAGCGC
>JAWODE010000502.1:0-3346 GCA_046483455.1 Candidatus Hydrogenedentota bacterium
GAGCGAGCTATCAAGTGCGTGGACCGCGCCCTCGAATTGTACGGCGCCCCTGTCTACGTACTTAATGATATCGTTCACAATGAACATGTGGTCAATAAATTGCGCGAAAAAGGCGCGGTATTCGTGAAGAGCCTGGAAGACGTTCCGGCCGGTTCCCATTTGCTTTTCAGTGCGCATGGCGTGTCGCCTTCCCGCTGGGAGGACGCGAAAAAACGCAATCTCGATGTGGTGGACGCGACCTGTCCCCTGGTCGCGAAGGTGCATAACGAGGCGCGCCGCTTCGCCGACAAGGATTTTACGATTATCCTCATCGGCGAGCCGGGCCACGACGAAACCATCGGCACCATGGGCTGGGCGCCGGACCATATTACGCGTGTTTTTTCGCTTGAGGAAGTCGAGAATATTGAAGTACCGAATCCCAACAAGGTGGCGTATGTCACGCAGACCACGTTAAGCGTGGACGATTGCGCGCAGGTGATCGAGGCGTTGAAAAAGCGGTTTCCCAACATTATTGGACCCCGCTCGGCCGATATTTGCTACGCGACCCAGAACCGGCAGGCCGCGGTGAACGCGTTGTCCTCGCAGGTTGACCTGGTTCTGGTGGTTGGCGACCGCGCGAGCGCTAATTCAAAGCGTCTTGCCGAGATTTGCCAAGCCAAGGGGATCCCTGCTTACCTCATTTCGTCGGCCGAAATGATACAAGAAGAATGGCTGGAGGGTATCGAGTCGATTTTGCTGACGTCCGGCGCATCGGCCCCGGAACGGCTGGTCCAAGGCGTGATCGAGTTCTTCAAGTCACGCGGCCCATGCGAAGTGGAAGAGGGCGAAGTGATCCATGAAGATGTACACTTCAAACTGCCTCCTGCGATTGCGTAGGGGCATGTCGAAATCCGGCGCTTACCGGAAGCCCGAGCTCAGGAATCCGCGGCTTCCCGGGGGGTGAGGAGCGCGAAGCGCCCGAGCAGCCTCCGGGCGGCGTCCAGGGCTTCTTCGGTTACCCCGCAGACGCGCAGACCCTCCTTCTCAAGCAAAAGAAATCCTTTATTGTCCAGGTCGGCTGCATTTGCCGGGATGCGTTGAAACAGGGGGGAGTCTTTCGGAAGCTTCTGCTCGATTGTGATGGTAAACCGACTATGGGTGGAGTTCTCCGTGGCGGCAATTTTACCCGGGAGAAACGGACCTAACGCCGAGACGAATTCCGGCACTTGGTTAACTTCTCCGGTTACCGTGACGTTCGAACGCGCAAGTATCTCAATCAACTCAGCCGGTTCTTCCATCAGGCACAGGGCATCCAACTCGGGCGTTGGGAAGTCGGCATGCGCCGCCAGCAAGACTGACTGCCACTGCCAGATATAATCCGGGCTGGCGTCGCCGACGGGAAAATTGAATCCGCAGGTTCCGTCGGCGCCGCCGCGCCGGGCCGCACTGATCACGCGGAAAAACTGGCTGGGGCGGGTCAGGAACCCGCTCATGGGAAGAAACACTACCCGGGGCAGTCCGGCGTCCTTCCAACTGCGCACCATGTATTCGGCCTGGGTGTACTCGATGCCATAGTAGAAGGGAAAGACCGTCAGCGAATCGCCGAGGGGCGCGAAACATTTCAGGAAAAGGTCATAATAATCCAGCGCTTCCGTGTGGGCCACGCTCGGCATGGGCGAGTAGAACCAAACGTCTGTGTCGGGAGCGTGCTTTGCCGCGTTTTCATGAACGGCCGCCCATTTGTCCCGGAAACAGTTTCCCCAATACTCTACGCGTTCCTTTTGTGTCGCTTGAGCCATCGGTTTGTCGAAATTCTTCTTGAAATTGCGCGATGGCTCGATGGCGTACCAATAGTAGTGGTCCTCGTCCTGCCCGTGAGCGTCGGGTTGTTGCGCGGGCGGCCGTTCGGTCTCGTAGTATGCGTCGAACGAAGGCGGTCCGTCGCGGTAGCTGCCCCGTCCCTGTAGAAGCATCTCGAGGCCGAGGGCATGGCCGTGTTCGATGGCCTGCGCTGTCTGATCGGGATTCCCCAGACCCAGAATGACCAAATTGCCCGACCAATCGCGGATGGTTTCGAGGTCCTCGAGGATTCCCGGGAACGACCCGCGTAAATTGAGCCCGCGAACTTTGGCTTTAGAGAGATCGGCAAGCTGATCGCCGATGGTCACACGGCGACCCGGGTCTACAGGGGCGGTTTTGAACGTCTCGGGCTGGATGCGCTCGAAGGCGAGCCCGCTGATATCTTCAGCCGTGAGAAACGCACCGGGTTGGGCCGTTTCAGGTGGGCCATCCAGGATGCGCACCGTGTAAGACAATGTGGTTGACGCGCCGGGCGCTAAGTCTCCGGGGGTGGCGTTCTCAAGGGTAATGGCCCAGCGGTTCATGTCCGTTTCGAGCTGGTGGCGCAAGCGGCAGCCTGGTCCCGCGGAGAATGCGTAGCCTTTGTTCATGCCGCTGGAATAGGCGAAGAAGTGGTTGCTCCGTCCTTCGGCGGGACTTTCAACAGAGGTATAGGCGCCATCTGTCGCAACCCCAAATTGGCTCCAGTTGAACGACTGGGCATAGCGTACCTCGGTAGAGACTTCAGTTACCGGCTTGTCGGAGACGTTGGTAAGCGTGCAGAAGACCCCCACGACCGGCGTGCCCGGTTGCAAAGCGAAGATGTGCTCCGCCATGCAGGGCGTAGTCTCGTTGTATTCCTCGTCGGCGGGAATTGTGGCGTCTTCGGGCGAGGCGATGCTGCGGTTGCGGATTTTGAAGAAGAACGTTCCCTCGCGTTCCGCGCGCTCGATGCCGCTTCGCGGATTGAATGCGAGTTCCTTTGCTTTTTCGCCGTCGCTGTAGTGCATGAACACATGGTGGGCGATTTCCGCCGGCCCGCTTACGATGGAAAAACAGCTCCGAATGGGCCAGTAGGGCATGGTGTAATCGGTAAGGGGGCGGCCGGGCACGATGCTGTAATGAAGCGTGACGTGTTCGTTCGATGCCCGGGCGACACGGTAGATGGGACGTCCGCGCTCGGCGCCTTCGGCGCCCCACCAGCGCACGAGGTACGTTTCAAAAGTGGTCTGCGGTGCAGATGGCTGAGCCGGTATTCCGTGTGCTGTTAATAGTATAAAAGCCGTTATCAAGAGACGATTCATCGCGTTATTCTCCCTATTTCGCGTGAGCAATCGAGACCTTTTACCAGAATATCACGTAAAACACGGCTACTGCCGCGATGACGGCAAGGCCCGCCGTCAGCACCAGGGGCGATAGCCGCGTGTCGAACTCCCGCCGCACCGGGAGTTCCTTGGGCTCTTTCCGGGGCGCGATCGTTGTGATAGCGGTCATGATCGCGATGACAAGCCCGAACGTGATGGCCATC
>JAWODE010000585.1:0-4385 GCA_046483455.1 Candidatus Hydrogenedentota bacterium
TGCGCTCCCTTCGTCAAGGCTATCGAAGAAGATACGCCGTTTGTCGAAACGCTCAAGCACCCGTGGCCAAATCCTAAAACCATCGCGGGCGGCATCGCCGATGACATTATTTTTGATGGGCACACCGCCCTCCCCGCCGTTCGTCAGACCAACGGCACGGCTGTCGCGGTGGACGATACGGAGATCATGGACGGCCTGCTCGTATTGGCCCGCGGCGAAGGGATATTGTCTGAGCCCACATGTGCGGTAGTCATCGCCGCTCTCGAGCATCTTAAAGAGAACGCCCCGGGCTCGAGGGTGTGTTGCATCCTGACGGGCAACGGCGTGAAAGACATCGCGACCATTTCCCAACACGTTCCCGAGCCCAAAACCATCCCCGCGGATCTCGAGGCGCTGCGAAGCATCGCGGAGAAATCGGCCTGAGGACTCAACGGCAGGACATGCCGTAACTCGCACGAGGAAAACGTATGTCTGGACGTTGAAGCCTGCGTGCCCTCATCTTCTCTGCATCGCATGCTATACTGCCGTCCTAAGGTGCAATAGAAAAGGCGCTCACACCGAAAAGGCATTTGCGGGAGGTGCACCATGGAGAAGAAAATCGGAGCAACCACCCTCGAGACTATCCAGGGCGATATCACGAAGGAGCGTGTCGACGCCATCGTCAATGCCGCCAACAAAAGCCTTCTCGGCGGCGGGGGCGTCGACGGGGCCATCCACCGCGCGGGAAGCCCGGCCATCCTCGAGGAGTGCAGAAAACTCGACGGCTGCGAAACCGGCGACGCCAAAATTACCACCGGAGGGAGGCTTCCAGCCAAATACGTCATTCACACCGTCGGGCCGGTATACCGCGACGGCACGCACGGCGAGCCCGAGAAATTGGCAAGCTGTTACCGCCGCAGTCTCGAAGTCGCCGTCGAGAACGGCGTCAAAACCATTGCCTTCCCCGCCATCAGTTGCGGAATCTACGGGTATCCCATTGCCGACGCCGCCCAGATCGCTATGCGAACGGTGGCCGACTTCGTGCAATCCAACGAAGGCATCGAGCACGTGCGGTTTGTCCTGTTTTCCGGAGATGTCTATGGACCGTTTGAAGAAGCCCTCGAGGCGCTTTAAGAAGAACAAGACTAGCTCACGGACAATACGGACGCCCGCGCCGGATCCGATGTCCGCTTGCAGTGGCGTAGTATCCATGGTCAAAAGTTCCTCATTAGTTGCGGCCCCTCTCCCATATTCCGCGGTTTGCGGCCTGGCTGGTGCCGGGAAACGGACTCCGAGAGAGTTCAATTTGAATAGCCACAGGCGTCAGCCCATGGAGCGCGCTTTGTTTGGCAAGCAACATAGGCACGGTAGATAATGTGTCTGCTATGCCGAACGATAACCGGTTAACACACCTTCTTTGGGCAGGGCTTGAGCTCGCCTGGGGGTCGCGGGCCTTTTGGGCGTACCGCGCATTGGTCTACGGGGCGGGATTTCTCGCGGGTGTCGCGATAATCGCCCTGTGGGGCCTGCTCGCCTATCTATTTGGATTCCTCGCCGCCCTGCTTTTGTTTGTGCTTGGCGCAGGCACGGTATTTCTGCTCGCCCTGAACGGCGTGCTGCGCGTGGCCTTCTTGAGCGTGGTCGAAACCGAGCACGCACTGCTTCTCGTCGAACTGCACAGACAGCGCGAAACGCCTCGCGGCCACGGCCAAATCGCCTGGGCGCGCGAGCGAGGCGAAACCGGCGATGTCCCACCCGCGTGGCTCAAACGCCATATCCGTGGGTCGATGGAGGCCATTCACAGCGCCGTGCATGATGTGGGCGATCCGTTTCCGGCATTCGCGGAAAACCGCGCGCCGACATGGGCCCGATGGCTGCTGGCACGCTGCAAACAGCCGATGGCCGAAGCGTTGGCGGGGCGGGCGTTTGTCGGCGAAACGGCTCATACCGCGTACGATGCGAAAAAAGGTCTGTTGCTTTACACCACCGTATGGCCACGCGCGTTCAAACTGAATGTGGCTTTGTGGGCTCTTGGACAAGCGGCCATGCTGCTGGTAGCGACGATACTGGCCGTGCCTGCAGGAATGGCAACGGCCCCCGGTCCCTTCTCCGTCATGGCCAGTTTTGTCGCGGTTGCGTTGTGGTTGGGATTTGCCGTAAAGCGCATCGTGATAGACCCCATCCTTCAGGCCGCGATTATCATCGCCTTCGAGACCATCGCCGAGGGAAGTTCGATTGCGCCGGATACCGAAGTGCTGTTATTGGAAGTGAGCGAAGCGTTTCGCGAACTCGATGCACGGGCCCGCGAAACCTCAGAATTGGAAGAGACGCAATCTCTTGAAAGGAGCGATCATGCATAAGGTCAGCGCCGTGCTGGGTGTCCTGGGATTGGCAATGGCGGGGTGTGCGTCGATCACGACCAACGATGCGCGTCCAGAGACGGCGGCGACTGTGAAAACAACAGTGTCCGCGCCGGACACATGTTGCACGGGGCCTTGTCTCCGGCATCTCGTGCTGTTTAAATGGAAAGACGGCACGCCCCCGGATAAGGTCCAAGAAATCGAAGAGGCTTTCGCCGCCCTGCCCGAAAAGATTCCTCAGATCCGCGCCTTCGAGTGGGGTACCGACATGAGCGTCGAGGACCTGTCGCAGGGCTTCACCCACGCCTTCCTGGTGTCGTTCAAGAGCGAGAATGATCGCGCGGTCTACCTTCCCCACCCGGAACACAAGAAATTTGGAGACCTTATTGGTCCTCACCTGGACAAAGTTCTGGTGGTCGATTACTGGGCGCAACGGTAGCCTCGGCGCCGCGCAATACGCCCCATTGTCCGAGGATGTCGTAGAGTACAATCCCGAAGGCCGTAGCCACGTTGATTGTGTTTTTATAACCGAGCATGGGAATGCGGACGATTCCGTCGCATTGCTCGAGCAATTCAGGTGTAATTCCGCGGACCTCGTTGCCGAACACGGCCGCCACCGGCCGGGGCCATGCGTACGTTCCAAGAGATTTCGCCGCTTCCCCGGTCTCGATGGCAATGAGAGGAATACCCGCTTCACGTAAACGCTTGACGGCCCCTAACGGCTCCTCGTAATGCGTCCATGGAACGTAGTCGAACGCGCCCAAGGCCGTCTTGGCCAGTTTTAAATTGGGCGGATGACAGGTATAGCCGCAGAGATGGATATGCTCGACCGCTCCCGCATCGGAGGTGCGGAAAATCGAGCCCACATTAAAAGCACTGCGGATATTTTCGAGGACGATATGCACCGGATACCGCGGCCGCGGCTCGAGACCATCCTTCGAGCGCATGCGGTAATGCGGTTCCAGTTTCTCACGTGTTTTTTTCTTCATGATGCACACGAGGTACTCTTTGGACCGGCCCGATCTTCCCATAATCGCCCACCGTGTGCAAAACACAAGAAGGGGGCGCACCAGAAAACGATGCGCCCCCCAGATTCCTTGTCAACGGATACTAGAACCAGCTCCCGTCAAACAAGCCGGTAAAAAAGTCGGCGATGCTGGCGAAAAGGTTCGCAAAGAAATCCACGATTCCACCAAAAGCGTCTGCTAACATTGTCTCTTCTCCTTTGTATGGTCTTGCATGTTTACCCAACCACTTACGCGATAGTCTCTCGCGCCTGCAAATAATACAATTTCCCCCCTCTCGGCGTTACACAAAAATTCCCGAATCCTGAACACAATCGTTGCGGCACAACGCCGGTATTCCCCGTGCCACGGGTCATCGGCGGGGAGGGTGGCCTTTTACGTCGGGATCGTAGGCGCGCAGAGCAGGACGTTTATGTGCGGGCACGAGAGGGGTCCAGTCGGTCAACGGCACGATGCTGTCCACGGGGGCGCTGGTCCGCATGCGAACGGTAACGATCTGCTGCGGGCGGATATCAAAACGGTAGGTGGGTCCGCCGCTAAGTTGTTCCGCCCGCCGGCCAACGAGGTCCGTTATCGCAGCGGATTCGTGGGGAAGCTCTACCGTCAGCGCGGCCTTGCCGGCGATGCCCAAACACTCGGCCAGGCGCACCTCGATAAAATCATCCTCGCGCCGCATGGCGTGCACAATGACGTTTTCGGACGTGCGGAGAAAGGACGCTTCCGGCCCCTTGGCCGTTCCGGATGTCACGACAGGTGGGCAATTATACTCCCAGGCCGCATATGGAATACGTGCATCCTGCCAATCTCCGTCGTGTGCGAGCAGAGCGTACTCAAGGTGATGCGTACCTTTCCCGCTGAGCCATGCACAGGGATAACCCATATACTCCTCGACGGCGTTGAGCAGGAAAATCAGAGGCGTGTTGCCATCGATCTCGCGGCCGCGGGCGGGTTGCGTCCCGCCGGTCCCCAACGGTTGTGACTTTTATTCTCGAGCTTTCATCAAACCACACCCATAACTTCG
>JAWODE010000609.1:0-3953 GCA_046483455.1 Candidatus Hydrogenedentota bacterium
GTGATTTCGCCAGTTCGAGGGTGCGCTCCATCGAATGGAACATTATATCGTCCGAAGTCATGATGCGCTCCTCGCCGATTTGGTCTGCAATTCCTGAGTGCTTGAGAATGCCCTGCATGCGCTCGTCCACGCCGCACAGAATCAGAGGGATACCTCGCGCGGTAAGTTCTTTGTGAAGCTGTTCGAGGGCATCGAGACCGCCGCTGTCAATGCTTCCTGTACGCCGCAAACGCAACACCACGACCCGGGGCCTCACCTCGAACAGGGCGCGCAACGGCTCGAGAAATTGTTCGACCGCGCTGAAATACAGGGCTCCGATGACGTTGACGATGGCAATTTGGTCCTTCAATTTATGTAGCCGCTTCGTGGTTAATGGCGCCTCATGGAAACGGTGGTCAGACGTCGGTTGCAGCACCGTCAGCCGGGTAACGCTCGAGCGCCGGACAAAGAAGGCCAGTGAGACCGCCACACCGAGATAGATCGCGTAATCGATGCGCAGCACAAGCGTCGCGACGATCGTTACCACGAGCACAATCGAGCTTTCCCGGCCCGCCCGGACCGCCTTGCGAATGCGCTGCCAACTACACATCTGACCGGCAACAACCATGAGAAGCCCCGCCAGGCTGGCAATCGGGATATACTCACCCAACGGGCCGGCCGTCAGCAAAGCCACGGCCACAAAGAGGGCGGCGAACATACCCGCCAGCCGTGTTTTCGCCCCCGCCTGCACATTGACCAGCGTGCGCGCCAGCGACCCCGAGGCTGCAAAATTGTGAAAGAACGCCCCGACCATGTTTGCCGTTCCCTGCGCCAGGAACTCGCGGTTTGCGTCGAGCCGTTGGCCCGAATACTGCGCGGCGGTCTTGCTCAGGGCAGTGACCTCCATCAACCCAATCACGGCGAGGGCGACCGCGCCCGGTAAGAGTTGCTCGACGGCGTCAAGGTTAAAGGGAACCCAACCATAGGGCGGAAGCGTGCGGGGAATGGCGCTGATTCCGCCAACCGTTGTCACGCCCTTTGCTTCGAGACCCAGCGCGAACACGAGGAATCCGCTTATGACAAAGGCCACAAGGGCGGTCGGGAAATTGGGACGGATACGCCGGCCGACAAGCACCGCCCCGGCCGTGCCCAGACTGATCCCGAGGGCATACGGATTTGCTTCGCCCATGCGGCTCACGGCATCGAGAACGCGCTTCACAAACGAGGTTCCCGCGGGACTGGGGGGAACACCCAGGAAATTGCTGAGCTGGTTTCCGGCAATAAGAATGCCCGCGCCTGCAAGAAACCCGATGATCACCGAATCCGACACGTATTTCACAAGTCCGCCAAAACGAGCGATCCCAAAGGCCAGTTTCACGGCCCCGATCATGAACGTGTACAACATCATCAATTGCAGGGGGCTCATGTCGCCTTTGTATGCTTGAAGGGTGGCGGCAAACATGAAGGCGGTAGCATTGGCGGGTCCCGTGATGAGGTGGCTGGAACTCCCCAGCAACGAAGCCACAAAAGCGCTCACTATTGCGGTGTACAGACCGTATACCGGCGGGAGGCCCGCGATAACCGCGTACGCCATGGATTGCGGCACCGCTACAACCGCCACGGTCAACCCCGCAAACAGGTCGAGCCGAAAACAGTCTTGTGCGTAAGCACGCACCACATCTTTTGCGAAGATTTTTTTGTACCAGTCACGCATGGTTTCTTGGGAAGGGATATTACCGGTCTTTTAGAGTGCATTCTACCGCATTGGGGGTTCAAATCAAGACAGCAGACCATGAACCGTTGGACTCCCCCGTAGACCATGAAAATGACACCGACCACCTCGCTGTGTCACGGTTTCCGACCACGCGGGCCTGCGCGTGGTCTCCACTCCGGCAACGGAGGACGGGCTGTCCAGCCCGTCCTTGAGATCACCGTGGACGGTTACGTCCGCGGTCCTTGTGATAGTGACCGGGGACGACGCCGGTCCCACACCGGACGAATCTTCGAGGCAGCGAACCATGAGCCATTTGGCTCACCCATAGACGATGAAAATGAGGGGGCGACTTGTTCAAAAACCTTGGTACAGTCCCGTCTCGCTCCTTCGTCGCTCACTTGGTACAGTCCCGGTTTTTGAATCTTCCAGGCAGACGCTAACAGGGCATCGTTTTTGCCCGCCTATCACGCCATCGGCCGGCGGGCATCGCCTCTAGTCGTCCGGCCCGAGCATCTTGCGCGGGTCCACGGCTTCGTCGCATTCCTCGGCTGTCAGAAGCCCCAGATTCACGGCCTCTTCTTTCAGGGTTGTGCCGTTCGCGTAGGCTGTCTTGGCGATCTTTGCGGCGTTTTCGTACCCGATTTTGCGATTGAGGGCCGTAACCAACATCAGCGATTCGTGGAGCAGCGATTCGATGCGCCCTTCATCGGGCTCGATGCCCGTGGCGCACTTGTCGTTGAACGAACGCACGGAATCGCCAAGAAGCCGGATGGACTGCAGCAAATTGTAGATTAACACGGGCTTGAATACGTTCAATTCAAAGTTGCCCGAGGCGCCGGCCATGCTGATGGTAACGTCGTTGCCGATAGCCTGCGCGGCCACCATGGTCAGTGCTTCGCACTGGGTCGGATTGACCTTGCCCGGCATGATCGACGAGCCCGGCTCGTTGGCGGGAATGCGAAGCTCGCCCAGACCGCAGCGGGGACCGCTTGCCAGCCACCGGATATCGTTGGCGACCTTCATCAGGCTGCACGCGACGGTTTTTAACGCCCCGGACATCATGACCACGGCATCGTGAGCCGCCAGGGCCTCGAATTTGTTGGGCGCGGTGACAAACGGCAGGCTGGTCAGCTCCGCGATTTTCGCCGCCACCTTCACATCGTAGCCCGTCTTTGTATTGAGGCCGGTGCCAACCGCCGTGCCCCCCATCGCCAACTCGAGCATGCCCGGGAGGGCCGCGTTGATGCGCCCCATCCCGTTGGTGATTTGCCGGGCGTATCCCGAAAACTCCTGGCCAAGGGTGAGGGGTGTGGCGTCCATCAGATGTGTACGGCCGATCTTGACGATGTCGTTGAACGCGTCCGCTTTTTTGTGGAGCGTATCGCGGAGGGCCTCGAGAGCCGGCAAGAGGTGATGCTGCACTTGTTCCGCGGCCGCGATATGCATGGCCGTCGGAAACGTGTCGTTCGACGATTGCGACATGTTCACGTGGTCATTAGGATGAACGGGGTTCTTGCTGCCGCGTTGACCGCCGAGGATTTCGATGGCCCGGTTGGCGATGACCTCGTTAACGTTCATATTCGTCTGGGTCCCGCTGCCGGTTTGCCACACCACCAGCGGAAAATGCTCGTCGAGCCTCCCGTCGATGACCTCATCGGTGGCCTGGCATATGGCGCTGCGCAGGTCCGGTTCGAGCAAGCCGAGCTCGTAATTGACCAGCGCCGCGGCTTTCTTCAGAACCCCGAATGCCCGAATGAATTCGCGCGGCATGGTCTCGACGCCGATCTTGAAATTTTCGAGCGACCGGGCGGTCTGGCAACCGTAGTATTTGTCTGCAGGCACCTTCATCTCGCCCATCGTGTCGGTTTCGATGCGATATTCCACGTGAAGTCCTCTTGCTCTAGCGCGGGCTTCCTTGGTTTGCTCAAATTCTCCGCGTGGCGTTATTGGCGCGGGGGAGATGTTGAGAAGCGCAGCCCGTGCATCCAGACGCGAAAAACGATCGGGACAGACCCGGGTTTGCCATGCAAACCCTTAGGTCAGTCCCTGTTTTTCGCTCAATTCAATTGATGTGAGGGCGTTTCTACTTCTTCCGCCCTCGTGTTTTTCGGTTAGTCTTATTCCGCCGCCTCTTTCATGGCTGCGCTCAGCGGCACGATGCCTTTCTGGATGTCGCCGACCCGGTCCTCGCCGAATTCGCGCTCGAAGATGTAGCTCCCTTCGAAATCCCCTTCGGCCAGAGTGCGTACAAAGGCGACCC
>JAWODE010000633.1:0-16554 GCA_046483455.1 Candidatus Hydrogenedentota bacterium
GCCTGAAAACGGCGGCTCGTGGATTGGGAGCCCTCATCGAGAGTGTGGTGGACTTGATGTCGCGAGAGGCCCTGTTGGGACAAGTGCGAAGTTATGCGGAGCGCGATTTTGCTTCATTTGCATTAACGCAAAGAGATGCGTCCATAGACGAAATCGCTTCACGCGCCAAAGCCTTGGGCTTCTCGGAGACACCCAGTGTCGTAATCGTCGCGCAGCCGGACCGCACAAGTCGAGCCTTGCTCGAGAACCGTAACCGCCAAACAGACCCCACTCTGCGCGATCTCTTCGAAGCGGCCCAAGAGCTTCTACGAAATGAACCCAACAGCCTCGTATGTTCGATACGTCCCGGCGAGTTGCTCATCTTGCTCAGTCCAAGACGCACGCGCAATCCCTCCCTGGCGCACCTCCGCGTGCAGGAGATTATGGAAAGACTCCGGAATACACTTGATTCCAAGTGCGCAGTTCCGCTTATGTTGGGCGTGAGCAATTACGATGCTCCAATCATTTCCCTGGCCAAAGCATACGAAGAAGCCCATGCAAACATGGGCAAAGACGTGTTGTCGTCAATGGCCCCCGATCCCACGATAGAGACGCAAACCGAACAAGTCCTTTCCCGAATGACAGAACTCGGAAGCGAGGTAAGGCGCACCATTCGAAACACGGACCGGTCCGCCCTTGAATCGGCACTACAGGCACAATTGCGTCTTGTACGGGGGTGCCCCGAAGACAACAATAATGCGCGACAGTGTCTATTTACCCAGATGGTCTTAAACCTGCTATCCGCTCTCCGCACCATTTCGAACAACGACGCAGAAATCATGCACATTGAAACACGCTATGCCTTAGCCATGCCCACCCTCCGAACAGCCAATGACATGATCGAGTGGTTTTTCGCCCATCTATTGCCATTAGCGGATAGGACGCTGTTGGAACCCAGTGCCAAATCAAATCAGATCGTCCTTAAAGCATGCGATCTAGCGGCTCGTCAGCTGTCCCACCCCCTCGCCCGCGAAGAGGTGGCCGGCGCCTTGGGCCTCTCGGGCACGTATTTCGGCAAAATCTTTCGCGCACAGACAGGCATAACTTTTCGCGAGTTTATGAAGCGTCTGCGCATCTCAAAAGCCCAGAGTCTTCTCTTGCTCCCTGGTAAGTCAGTAGCCGAAACCGCGGTCGAAGTGGGATACAGCACCACCGCGGCGTTCAGCCGCGGTTTCGAGCAGGTTTGCGGCGCCTCGCCGACCGCCTACCGTACCAATCCCCATGCCTTTCCTCGAATTACCTTGCCGGAGAAACTGAAAGTGTAATTATCACTCTTGTCCAATTAGCTTTCTGAAGCCCCAATCGCCGGGTAATGCTAGTAAATTGACGCGAAATACCTGAGAACGGCCGATTCACTCGGTATTTCGGGACACCCATCAGGTGACACCATTAACGATCAGTCCATAGATTTCGGGCCGTTTCGATAATAGAGACGGCGGATGGAAATTCCTGTCTCCGACTTTTGTAGGGGCGGCCCTCTGTGGGCGCTTACGGGCAGGCACGGGGGCCTGCCCTACCTTACCCAGGAAACGCAGAACGGTTCTCCCGTATCACCCAGAGATTGTGCTGGGCCGCAGGATTTGCACGGTTTCCATTTGCTGTGCCTTACCCGGCGATGGGAGCTGAAGAGGCCCCTGCCTGAAGGGCCCTTTTGCATCCTGCCCCGCCTCGTGCTAGTATTACGGCTTCCTGGACGCAACACGCGCGTCCGCGACCCATTCGTCCTCAACAAAAGAGGGAGAAGAGCATGTCCAAATACAAAATCGCACTTATGGGTGGAGACGGCACGGGCCCGGAAGTGCTCGCGGAAGCGGTGAAGGTCGTCAAAGCGGCGGCTGACCGATGCAACATCACTCTCGAGACCACGGACTATGATTTCGGCGGCGACCGCTACCTCGCCAAGGGCGAGATTCTGCCCGATTCGGCGCTGGAGGAGTTCCGCAAGCACGATGCCATTCTCCTTGGCGCGATCGGGCACCCCGACGTGAAACCGGGCATTCTCGAAAAAGGCATTCTGCTCCGCACGCGCTTCGAGCTCGACCAGTACATCAATCTGCGGCCGGTGAAGCTCTATCCCAATGTCGCAACGCCCATCAAGGACAAGGGACCCGAAGACATCGACTTCGTGGTCGTGCGCGAGAATTCCGCCGGTCTCTACACGGGTTTCGGCGGCATCCAGAAGAAAGATACCCCTAACGAAGTCGCTGTACAGTCCATGATTTATACGCGCTTTGAGGTTGATCGCTGTCTCAGGTTCGCGTTCGAATTAGCGAAAAAACGCGACAAGACCAACACGCTGAGCCTCTGTGGCAAAACCAACGTTCTTACCTACGTGTATGACCTCTGGGAACGCGCTTTTCACGCCATGGGCGAGGCGGATTATCCCGACATCAAGCGCGAGTACGCCCACGTCGACGCCATCACCATGTGGATGGTCAAGAATCCCGAGTGGTTCGACGTCATCGTGACCGGCAACATGTTCGGTGACATCATCACCGACCTCGGAGCCATGGTCCAGGGCGGCATGGGCATCGCCGCGGGCGGGAACATCAACCCCGAGGGCGTCTCGATGTTCGAGCCCATTGGCGGCAGCGCACCGAAATACACAGGCATGAACGTCATTAACCCGCTGGCTTGCATTTTCGCCGGCCACATGATGCTGGACTATCTGGGCGAAGACGAAGCTGCCGACCTTGTGGAAAACGCCTGCATTGACTTTCTCAAGAGCGGCGAATTGCCCGGCATGTCGGCCAGGGAAATCAAAGAAGGCGGCTGGTCCACCAGCAAGATCGGCGACGCCATCGCAAATCGAGTCGCCACGCTCTGACCAACGTGGTAGGGCTTTTGAAAGCCGTCCCTTGAAACAATCGAGGGGCGGCGCTTTTTTTGATCAAAGCAGCCGCTTTAACTCTTCGAAAAACGCGCGAATACGCTTTGCATTCGCGCCTAAATCGCCTTTGCCTTTGCGCGATTTAGACCGCATATCGATTACGGCCCCGTTTTCATGCTTTCGCACCCGCACGACGAAATCGTCCTGGAATCGCAGCATCGGCGTCACGGCAATGCCCTCAAACGTCATTTCTTCAGGCGATTCGTGCGTGATCGTCCAGCCATTCCGCTGTTTCGCCAGTTCGAGCGCCTTCGCATAAGCAGCCACGGGTTCGGCCTCGACGATCAAAGGCCGCAACTCGGGATACGCCTCGCGAATGAGCGTCTTGAACGTTCGCGGGAAGGCCATGTCGCGCCCTTCATTGCCGGCCAGCGACGGCGCATGCATGAAACTGGGAGGTTCCTCCACATCGGTCGAAATGTCATTAATGGCAGGATACTTGACCAATCCCACGATCATCACCGCCACCACGAATGCTAGGGGCAGCATCCCAAGGAATCCGATATAATGCAGCCACGTTGCGCGGCGTTGAATTACTGCCACCAGCGCCAGTTCCGCGCTCACGAGTCCCAATCCCGCCCCAAGTGCAAGAATCGCGAGCGCCGCCATGGGCGGAATAGCCTCGACCCGCGCCAGCAGGGGCCCGAGCACAAAACAGAGAAAGGCCAACCCACAGAAAACGGCCGCTCCCATCATCCCTCCTTACATGCGCAGAAGCTTTACGATGGCCCGCGCGATAGCATCGCGGCGCGCCTCGATCGGCGCGGGGTCCTTTGTAAATTCAGTCCGGCTCTCCGAAATATTGTCCGGAACCTCGAGCAATCCTTCATAAAAGCCTCGTTCATTTACCGGAATTTGCTCGCGCCGCTCCTCAAAAAGCCTCTCCAGGATGACGAAATACTCGTAGTCCTCGACGCCATCGCGGAGCATTTCCCAGCGGATGCTGTCGACGGGACCCTCGAGCACGGGCGCCGGAGGCTTGCCATCGGCCGCCGCAACGGGCGGATAGATGAACCGGCCGTCGCCGTTTCCCCAAGGGCGCTTCGTGCCCGCGGGCGTGCTGTAGCCCGACCTCCAGCCCATCGGGTCCTCGTAGGGATTCTGGGGGCTATCCGGATATGCCGCCGAACTTGTCCAGTAGTTGGTTTGCCAAATAAGGATGCCTTCGACCTCTTTCTCCCAGGTCTGCCAGAGCCATACCCGTAACTCCGTGCCGGGGTGGTCAATAAACAGCGTCGCATAAGGGGCCTTCGGTCCTGTACAGACGTACCACCAGAACGTGTCGCCGGCGGCGCGGCGTTCTTCCGCGACCTCGTAATCGTAGGCGGGCGTCAAGGGACACCAGATATTCGGCCCGCCAATCAGTTCGGGCTCGACTTGCTCAGTGAGCATGCGGTTGATGTCCGGAGCGTTCTCCTTAAGCTTCCGGAACCCCTTCATCACAAACTCATAGTCCTTCGGAGCGGGCTCGTCAAACCAATACACGTAGGCCTCATCGAGCCAGCCTTGCTCGCGCAGATGCTCCTGAAGCCCCTGCATGTACGTGCGGAACGCGTGCTTGTATTGCGGCGTGTCCTCAGAGTACCCCAGCAGCGTGGGTTCGTGACGCGCGTGGAAGGTCCCCCCGCCAAGACCCATAACGCGCAGCCGGAACGAGTTGAACCCGAGTTCATCGATGCCAAAAGTCATCGCTTTGTCCCATGCTTCCCACTCGAAGACCGGCTCGATTTGCTCAGGCGCCACCTCCTCGAGGCCGCCCCCTTCGGTCAAGGCCTCGCCCGTGCTTGCATCCTCGATCACAATGTCGTCGTACCATACCGAGCCGGTCGTGGCGCCCGCATCGCTCCACGTGGCCCCATACGCAGCGAAGGTGACCGCTTCGGCATTCGCCGGGAACTTTTTAATCGTTCGTTCGAACTTCTGCCACGTTTCACCACCGGAAATGACCATATCGTTGTTCCGGCCCGACATCCAGTTGCCTTCGCCATCGAAATGCCGCAAAGACACCAGAAACTGCTGTCCGGATTCTTTCGTCTTGTACCAGAACCGAATGCGCAAACCTTTTTCAGGAATGGGCAGCCGGCCGGCGTACGTCATCGACACGTTCCGATTCGCGTGCGGGTCATCCAGATGGCGGGAAGCATTCCCGGAATGCTTAGCCTCGTTATCAGGGTCACCGCCTTGCCACCTCGGCAATCCGGTCCAACTCACGCCTATCGAATCCATCGGCGCGGGGTCATACGGCGTAATACGGTGTTCGCTGAAATTCTTAAGGTACTGGTCAATAACAGCTCGCTTTTGTTCCGGTTCCTTGAGATTCTGATACGCAAACACAGTGCCCGGCGAAAATCCAAACGCCGAAACACAGGTCATGCGGTTCGGCAACGCAAAATCGTAGACTTCCACTTCTAAAGGCGTTTCCGCAACGAACCCCTCCGCCTGCAGCCGTAACGTTCCCCGATAGAGTCCCGCGGGCGTGTCTTCCGAAGTTTTCACCCGCACCCACAAGGGCTGGTTGGTGTTCGCGGCCACGTCGATGGAACCCTCCAATGGCGGCAGGGGGTCGGGCCATGGCGCCGCGACACCGGTTGAATCCGTCGGAAGCGCCACCTCGACATACTGTACGCGCAGCACGTCCACCGCGGACGCTGGAAGTGTGGCACCGTCCGGACCGTGAAACTCACCGGCCGTTACCGTCAATCCCTTCAGCGCCCGTTGCGGGGAGACCACCAACTGGACGGACTCGGCCTCGTTCCGCGCCAGACGCACCTCGACGGTTTCGGCCCGGCTCGAGGGCGTGGGACGGTTTTTTGCGACCTTCCACCCCGATGACGCCCGCCACAGCACGACATCCTCCGTCGAACCCGGTACGCGCTCGCCGTAGGCCGTCTCGAACAGATGGGGGATGTGAATCTCGGCCCGCAAGGCAACATCGATCTCAGGCTGAAGCGAACATTCGAGGGTGAAGACCCCCGAGCCCGGCAAGTCGTAAGGCACATCGAGCGTGCTGTTACCGGCAGGAATTTCAACCGGTGGCATATCGAGAGTCAGCGTTCCCTCCTCACCACTCACCGTCACCGACGGCGCCGCCGTTACCGGACCCTCCGCGCTGTTATCTATATGCAGGCGGATTGCATTGTCACCGCCCGGCATAGCATCCCCGAGACTGTCGATCGTTACCTTGACCTTGGGATCACGCGCCGTGATTGCCACGAATTTGGTTTCGCCTCGCATTGTGACCGGCGCCCCGTCATGCGTTGCCCGGTAAGAATAAGTGTTCAGCGTGAACGAGACTGCAGGGGAATTCTTGTTCGCGCCTTCCTTCTCTGCGCCCCGCAGGCGCACATAAACTTGTTCCGCGGGAAGCAAACTGTCGGGGATCGCAAATGTGGCCCCACCATTGTCCGAGACTTCGCCAATCTTTTGCCAATTTTCCCCATCGCGCGATGCCTCCGCTACGAGGCATCCCCCTGAATGATAAGAGATGGCCACTTCGAGTTCGGCCTGCGTCTGGCGGCGTCCCGCGATCTCGTGACAATAGACCAGCTCGCTGTTCGACCCAAACGACCAGCGATCTGTGTTGAAATGGCATTGATGGCGAATCAAGGGTCGGGAATGATTCCGTGACATCGAGTGATGCGGCGCGACAAACTCATACCTGTTGTCGTCGATGCGCTCGCCCTCGCCCAGGCGGATGCCCTCCTTCTCGATATAGACCGGTTGCGCCGCGAATACGGACACATGATCGAACGCCATCGAGCCATTAACATGCCACTGGCCAAAACGCAGCCACCCACCGTCCGAATCGATGTTCGCGGGGGTGAAAAACACCGAGTTGAACGATTGCCATTCTTCGGAAAGCGTCCCCAAATCGCGGTTGCAGAAATGCGGTCCGCTAATGGCGGTGCCGCTTGCTGCACCCCAGCCCCTGGCATCAAAAGCGACCACGTACGCCGACGAGGGTTCCAGAGGCAATGGTTCTGAACGCCAGTGATTGGTGTCCTTGCCGGTTCCTGTCACCTGTATCGCGCGCGTGCCGTCTGAAGCCTCGCCCTCGAGCCACGTGCCCTCGCCCTCGGACAACGACCAACCCTTCGGCGCATCGTCTCCTTCCTCGAAAGATGCATTCGGCACCTCGATGATCTCCGCATAGCAGGCTGATGACATAACAACAAACACCACGAGCGTTCCGACGAATCCACCCCATATTCTCATGAACTTCTCCTCCGCGGTAACCGAACTCGCCTCAAACTGGGATAAACTGCATTCTAACAACCCCGGCATCGGATTTCCTCATCGCCGCGGTGGTCATACTGACGGGGGATTAGGGAGAAGCTTGCCGTCTGCCGTAGCACCGCAGAAGCCAAATAGGGCGCTTCGCCCTTGCGTGTCGCAAGCCCAGTCGCTACCATTTGCCCCATAGAAGGAGACAGCGATGTTCACAGCGCTCATGACAGTAAGCACCCTATATCTCATGGGGGCGACCGAAACGCCGCAAGCAGCCAACTCGGAACCGGCCACGACCAATCCATACACCGTTGCGGCGTATTACTTCCCCAACTATCACCCCGATCCCCGGAATGCAAAACAACATGGCGAAGACTGGACCGAGTGGGAACTGGTGAAACAGGCGGAACCGCGATTCGACGGCCATCACCAGCCCAATATACCGCTCTGGGGCTATACCGACGAGTCGAATCCGGAAGATATGGCCCAGAAAATTGCCGCGGCCGCGGACCACGGCATCGACGTCTTCATTTTCGACTGGTATTGGTACGATGACGGTCCGTTCCTCGAACGGGGCCTTGAAAAGGGATTCATGAAGGCACCGAACCGCAATCGCCTGAAATTTGCCCTCATGTGGGCGAACCACAACTGGATCGACATTCACCCGGCGCGGCTTGACGAGAAAAGCGAATTGCTGTATCCGGGCACGGTCACGCCCGAAACCTTCGAAAAGATGACGGACTACATTATCGAAACCTATTTCAAGCATCCCTGCCATTGGCTGATCGACGGCTGTCCCTACTTCTCGGTTTATGAGTTGCATACGCTGGTCAAGAGCTTCGGCAGCCTCGATAAGACTCGCGAAGCGCTTGCGCGATTCCGGGCCAAGACCAAGGCCGCGGGATTTCCGGACCTCCATTTGAATGCCGTAACCTTCGGGGTACGCATTCTGCCGGGCGAAACGGCGGTTTCGAAACCCGAGGACCTGGTGTCGTTTTTGGGCTTCGATAGCGTCACGTCGTACGTCTGGATTCACCATGTAGCGTTGCCGGAGTTTCCCGAGACCCCCTATGAGTACGTGCGCGACAAGTACGTCGAGCACTGGAAAGAAACCGCATCAAAATACAGCGTGCCTTATTATCCCAACGTGACCATGGGCTGGGACGCCTCACCGCGCTGCCATCCCGAAGACGAATTCAAAAACAGGGGCTATCCTTTCATGGCGACGATCTCGGGAAACACGCCGGAAGCCTTCGAAAGCGGCCTGCGGGCAGTACAGGCCCTTGCGGACACCCTGCCCGAGGGCAAGCGCATCGTTACCATCAACTGCTGGAACGAGTGGACGGAAGGTAGCTACCTCGAACCGGATACGCGGCATGGTTTCGGGTACCTCGAGGCGATTCAACGTGTTTTTGGCGGGAAATGATAGCGCTACTCGGAACTTCCACGAGATGAGGGATCCTTGTTATCGGGTCTGGGATATTCCTCGATGCGAATGGGGACCGGTACGCGCTCTTTGCCGGGAATATCTGTAAGAATGACGACCTCTTTGCCTTCAAGCGCTTTATCGACCGGTACCTTCATGAGCTTCACGAGATAGCGGTTTTCATCGCGTTTAATGATTTCCGGCTGGATGCTTTCGACGGGCACTTCGACACCGGTTACGGTAAATTCCTGCACACTCCCCGGCACCACGTTCAGAAAACGAAGCGCCGTGGTGTCGAGCCCGCTCCCTTTATCATAGACAACCACTTCCTTGGGTACTATCTCGATTTTGTCGAGAACTCGCAGAGCCACGGGAATGTTAAGACAGGGAAACTCCGGGTTGTCGGTAAAAACCTGGACCTTCGCCTGATGCACCCCCTTCGGAAGAGGGGGCTTTGTCCGGACACGAAGCCGGTGTTCCATTCCGTCCTCAGAGGTCTCGAAATCCAACTCAAGGTACTTGCTATCGGTTCCGATGTCGGTAATGTTGAACTTGGCGGACTCCTCGATCGATTGGACGACCGTTGTGTTTTCAACAGGAACATCCATGGCGGCGTGGTTAAGGCTTACCACGGGAGGCTCAACTTGAATGCGCTGGACCGCCTTCCCTTTTATGGTAAAACGCATCTTGTTTTGGGTATGGCCCTTTGTAAGCACGTAAATATGTTTCTCGAACCTGCCTGCCCGTCCCCTAAGGGAAGCTTCCACTTTAAGAGGTACCGTCTCGCCGGGGGCCAGCGTTTTCTGGTCCAATTTCGCCGCGGTACATCCGCAGGTGGTTATTATCCGCTCAATGGTCACGGGATCATCGCCCGCGTTGCGCAAGTGGAAGGTATGCCTGACTTTGACCAAATTGTCGCGCTCTCCAAAATCGTACACGGGCTGGTCACAAACAAGCGGCCCTGTCGCTTCGTCCTGTTTGGTTCCAGGCCCTTGGGCCCTGTCCTGCGCAGAAGCGCCAGCACCGCGTAAACCAGCGGCCACGACACACAGGCAAATCGTAACGAAATGCAGGGGCTTGCATATTCCAGAGAAATCGTGTTTCATTGAGTACCTCCACTAATGTGGACTTGGGCTGCTTCTCATACCAGTATCATATCAGCCGGAGGACTCAGGAGTCATCGCAGTGAACAGGAACGCCGGCAACCGAATATCCGCGTAGCGAACCGCATGCGTAATGTCCACCAAATACGAGAGGTCTCGACCCTCTCCTTTAACGAGCGCGTCCTGCAGGAAGCGGAAGACCGGCGCAACCCTCCCATGGAACGCCTCAAATTCCTCGGGATATTCTCGTCAAACATGGACGAGTTTTTCAAAGTACGCGTTGCAAGCGTGCAGCGCCGTATCGAACTGGGACATCCGGGTATGCAGGATGTGCTCGAGGTTCTCGCGCACAAATCGCGGGAATTGGATGAGCGTTTTCGCACCGCGTATGCGGACATCACCTCGACCCTGGCCCTCGAGGGCGTGAAAATCCTCAACGAACAAGACATAGAACACTGCGGCAAAGAACTGAAACCTTGGCTGGGCGACTATTTTCGCGAGCACGTACTTCCCAGCCTCGTACCCATTATCATTCGCAAGTCCCAGCCGTTTCCGCAATTGACGGACGGCGCCCTCTATTTTGGCGTGAAGATGTGGGGTGATCCGATACGCTACGGCATTCTCGAGATTCCGGACGAACTCTCCCGGTTCGTGGAATTGCCCAACGGGGCGATCATGTATGTCGACGACCTGATCCGGCACTCGCTGCACGATATCTTCTACATCTTTGACTACCAGCGAATTGGCGCATACGAATTCAAAATCTCACGTGACGCGCAATTGGACATCGACAACGACTTCACTGAAGGACACGTGCGCAAAATGGAGCGGGTCCTGAAACAGCGCAAGGGCGGGCGCCCCACGCGACTGGTTCACGATGCCACCATGCCGATGGGGTTACTTCAATTGCTCCGCGAAAGACTGAGAATTACCGAGCACGACACCCTCATCGCCGGCGCCCGCTATCACAACATGAAAGACCTCATCGGTTTTCCCAGCAGGCGCGAGGACCTCTCATTCAAAGAACTCGAGCCGGCGCCTCATGCGGTTTTGGACCGTGGCCGCCGGCCCATGATGGACGTACTCCGCGAGCAGGACTTGTTGCTCACGTACCCCTACCAATCCTTCGACAACGTTATTCGATTGCTGCGCGAAGCGGCCATCGACCCCCAAGTCGAGGAAATCAAAATGACCCTGTACCGGGTGGCCCGGCGGTCCCAGGTGGTGAATGCGTTGATCAACGCCGCGCGAAATGGCAAGAAGGTTTTCGTCTCGATCGAGTTGCAGGCCCGTTTTGATGAAAAAAACAACATCAAGATTTCGCAGGTTCTGACTGAGGCGGGCGCGAGTGTGGTCTACGGCGTTCCGCCCATGAAGGTGCACTGCAAGCTGCTGCTGATCAAACGGAAGAAAGAGCGGCTCGTGGGGCTGTCCACGGGAAATTTTAACGAGGCAACCGGAAAACTGTACGTGGACAGCACATTGCTGACATCGAACAAGGAGCTGGCGGAAGAAACCGACGCGGTGTTCGACTACCTTAACAATGCCTCCAAAATGCGGGCGGTTACGACACCCGAATTCAAGCATTTATTCGTATCGCCCTTCAATGCACGCAAAGCCATCTTGAGATTGGTTAACCGGGAAAAGAAAAAAGGTAAGCACGGGTACGTCTTTTTGAAAGTCAACCATTTGACCGACAGCAAGATCATCGGAAGACTGCGGGAGGCAGCCGACGAGGGCGTAAAAATGGACTTGGTGGTGCGCACTACATACGCCATGCTCCCTCATCCAAATATTCGTGCCATCTCTATCGTTGACCGGTTTTTGGAACATCAGCGCATTTACATCTTTGGCCGGGGAGAAGAGCGGGCCGTCTACTTGAGTTCCGCCGATTTGATGGAACGAAACCTCGATTGGCGTGTCGAGGTAGCATTTCCCTTGTATGATACGCGTCTCCAACAAGAGATTCTGGATGTGTGCGAAATTCAAGTGAACGATTCGTTCAAGGCGCGCATCCTCGACGAAATCCAGTCCAACCAGTATGTGAGCAATGGCAAGGACGGGCGGCGCGCACAGCATGAAACGCACACGTATTATCAACGTATCGGCGCGAAAGCAGCGCAATTGCCGGCCGCCGAAGGTATCTGAACTATTCATGGCAGACGCGACACTCGATTATAGACAATACAACCCTGAGAGGAATGGTGGAAACGGCATTGTTTAGTCTGGAAGGACGCACTATCTTGGTGACGGGAGCAAGCCGCGGCCTGGGTCTCACGTTTGCGCGGGGCCTGGCCGCCGCGGGGGCCCATGTCATTCTAAATGCGACGAATGCCGCCTTGCTCGAGGAGCGGCAGCGTGAATTCGAGGCACGGGGCATTTCCTGCACTGCCCAAGCTTTTGATATCACCGATGTCCGGGCTGTGCAGGATGCGGTAACAGCCATTGAATCCAAGGTAGGACCTATCCATGGACTGGTGAACAATGCGGGCATCCAGCGCCGTGGGGCGTTAGAAACCGTCGGGGAAGAAGATTGGCAAAGCGTGCTCGATGTCAACCTCACGGCTGCCTGGCGCATGGCAAAAACCGTAGCAAAGGGCATGCTTAACCGCGGACAGGGGAAAATTGTAAACATTGCTTCACTCACGAGTTTTGGAAGCCGTCCCTCGATCGGTCCGTATACGGCGGCCAAAAGCGGCATCGCCGGTCTAACGCGCTCGATGGCGGTGGAGTGGGGACCCCACGGGTTACAGTGCAACGCGATCGCACCCGGATATTTCGCCACGGATATGACGCAACCGTTACGGAATGATCCCAAGTTTGACGCGTGGGTGAAGTTGCGGACGCCCGCGGGGCGCTGGGGAAAGCCTCAAGAACTGATTGGCCCGGCAGTGTTCTTGTGTTCTGAGGCGTCGTCCTTCGTGAACGGGCAGATTCTCTATGTAGACGGTGGCTGGACCGCGAATCTGTAACGAAAAACATCGGTCAGTATTGTGCGCGATGTAGTGGTAGGCGGTATGATCGAGCTAAATGCACAGGAGGATTACAATGATGACATGGGCCATTTTAAGCGCGGCACTGCTTCACGCGGTCGAGCTTCCGGTTGGAAGTGCACCGGAGCCGGTTTCGTTTGACCATTTTCCTACGCGGCTACACGCCTGTGTATGGCGTAACTGGTCGCTCGTGCCAATGGATACGCTTGCGGAAGTCATCGACGCGGAAACGGAAGAATTATTGGACATGGGGCGGGCCATGGGACTGCAGGGTCCACCGAAAATTACACCGGACCAGCAACGGCGCTCATACATCACCGTTATTCGCCGGAACTGGCACCTTCTTCCCTATGGACAGCTCTTGGAGTTGCTGGGCTGGACCGCCGAGGAAATGGCGTATACCTTGCGCGAAGACGATTTTCTCTACATCAAGCTGGGGCGTCTGAAACCGAAATGTGAACCCGTGACGTACCAGGAACGCACAGAGAAGGTCCGCGACGCCGAAGCCCGCATCGCGGGTTGGGTGAAAGAGGCGTTTCCTGACGGGGCGGGTATCCCCGACGAGCCGTTGTTCGCGTTTGTCGAACACCTTTCCAAGATGCCGGAAACCCGGCGGGCGGAACCCCGGAAAAGCCAGTTTGACCCGCGATTTGGTCCATCCTATTTCGCTTTGTATGGCGACCCACTGCTCGAAGACGATCCGGAAAAAGGCTCTTTCCCGAACGGCTATCTCGCGCGCTTGGCGGACTCGGGGGTGAATGGCGTGTGGATGCAGGCCGTCCTCTACAAGCTGACGCCTTTCCCGTGGGATGAATCGCTCAGTAGGCATTACGAAAAGCGCCTCGAGAATTTGAAGGCTCTGGTTGCACGAGCAAAGAAACAGGGCATCGGCATTTACCTTTACCTTAACGAGCCTCGCGCCATGCCGCTGTCATTCTTCGAGGACCATCCCGAGCTGAAAGGCGTGGTCGAGGGCGATTATGCCGCCATGTGCACAAGCACGCAGGAAGTACGCGATTATATCCAGGGAGCGGTCGAGCGCATTGCGCGGGAAGTGCCCGACCTGGCCGGCTTCTTTACGATTTCGGCGTCCGAGAATCTAACCAACTGCTGGTCCCACAGCCAGGGCAAAAATTGTCCCCGATGCGAAAAACGTGCGCCGGCGGAAGTTATCGCGGAATTACACCAAACCATCTACGAAGGTATCCAGCGTAGCGGGTCCGACATCCAGCTTATCGCGTGGGATTGGGGGTGGAAAGACCCCTGGGTTGAAGGGATCGTTGAGCGGCTTCCAAAGGACGTTGCGCTCCAGAGCGTCAGTGAATGGAGTATTGCGGTAGAACGCGGCGGCGTCAAAAGCGTTGTAGGCGAATATTCGATTTCGACGATCGGGCCCGGCCCCCGTGCAACGCGTCACTGGGGCTTTGCACAGGCACGCGGCCTGAAAACCATGGCGAAAATCCAGACCAACAATACGTGGGAGCTCTCCCCTGTTCCGTATATTCCTGCCGTGGCAAATGTGGCGCAACACGCAGCCAACCTGCGTCAAACCGGCGTGGACGGCCTGATGCTCAGCTGGACCCTCGGCGGTCACCCCTCGCCGAACCTCGAGGTCGTCGCGGAATTGGGTGCGGACCGCGACCTGAGCGTTGACGAGGCGTTGTTCCGGGTGGCACGCAATCGCGTTGGCGGGGCACTAGCGCCGGCCCTCGTCGAGGCGTGGAAGGCCTTTAGCACCGCGTTCAGCGAGTATCCGTACCACGGAGCGTTGCTTTACAGGGCGCCGGTCCAAATGGGGCCGGCAAACCTGCTTTTTGCCGAACCCACAGGCTACAAATCGACGATGGTGGGGATTCCCTATGACGATTTGCAGGGCTGGCGCGCCGTTTTTCCGCCCGAAATTTTCGTAGGGCAATTTGAAAAGATGGCCCAGGGCTTTAACGAAGCGATCAAGACATTACAAACAGAACTAAGAAGCGCTGAGGCCTCTCCCGAAGAATGCTCGGCCGTCGAGGAAGAAGTGCGGATTGCAGAAGTGTGTGCGATTCACTTCCAGAGTGTTGCCAACCAAGCCCAGTTTGTGATGCATCGCAATGCGTTGACCCAGAACCCCGCGGAAGATACCGCCCAGAGACACGTAGCGGCTCTGAATGAATTGCTGGATAGCGAAATCGTCCTCGCGAAACGCATGCAGGCGCTTCAATCGCGAGATTCGCGGTTCGGCTTCGAAGCCTCGAACCACTATTTCTATGTACCAACCGATTTAGTCGAGAAGGTTATCAACTGCCGCTATCTCGAGGAGGATTGGCTAGCCACCAAGAAATGACGTGGGAATATGGCAAGGGCGCTATAGAAAAAGGCCTTAAACCATTGGGATTAAGCGAAAAGCAGGGACTGAACATGCGGTTTGCGTAGCAAACCGAGGTCTGTCCCGGCCGCTTTTCGCGCCTCCGATGCATGGCCCGGGTTTTCAACAGCTCCGCAATGCCTGTTTTTCGCGTAGGAGTCTCGTTGGATGTATGCCAACGCCATAGACATTGCAGCCTTTGCGTTGCCCAATAGTCCTCCCAACGAAATCTGGTTTGAGGATCCACAGCACATCGCGTCCGTCGAGCTCGAATTTGCCGGCCGGAGCCCCCAGGTTTTTGCACTCTCCTATTGGCGAAAAACCTGGCCCGAAGTCCATCCGGAATGGGGAATTGACAATTCGGACCCCGCGGCCGCCGCATCGCTTTCTCAAGACGACTGGTTTAACGGAACCTGGCAACCGGCAGCGGCAATGATCGTGCGCGATGGCCGACGCAGGTTGCGCGTTGCCTTCGAGCCGTTGAAATCCGAGTTCCCGGAGTGCGCGCTGGGAGAGGTCTGCTACCGCCGCACGCTGGGACTGCGACTCGAGGCCCCCGCTGACAGCACCATTGAACGAATATCGATATTCACACAGAACGATGCCCCGCCATTACGGCTTCATGTGAGCCTGGACGCGGGGCGTCCTACGCCGTCCCGCACTATACGTATGGAAGGGTATTTCGCGGTTGTGGGCGCGGTTCAGACCGGGCCAGGGTTCCTGCGGATGGGCGCGCGGCTGGAAACGAGAGGCAACGCGGAGCGCAGTTTTACCGTAGCAGTTCGTTATCCGAGCCCTCCGGCATTCGATCCATTCGATCCCCAGTTAACGTTCGTCCTCGAAAACGAGCGCTTCACCATCTCATTACAGGATGTGGCGCAAGACCCGATTTGGTGCGAACATCTTGGCATTTTTATCACCGCCCTCGATGAAAAAGATTATACCGGCATCACCTTTGACGAGTATCGGGCGGTGTATGACGGCGAAACGACCATTGCCGAGCGCGTAAAAGCGCACGAAGAACAGTCCCTCCCAGGCGCCATGAACGGTCAGCCCCGCCCCCACAGCAGCAATTACGCCGTTGGTTGCGCCCACGCACGGCAGAACTTCCGCATCGAGCCCAACGGCGATATCGTGTTGTGTTCGCCTGCCGTGACACGGGTGCCGGCGCGAGACACCCCCCGCACGAAACAAAAGGCCGCCGCGCGCTTCTTCTTCGGACTCGATAAATGGATCTCCATAGCGCGTTATCCCGACCCGGACCCGGTTCTGGCATACGAGGATCGACAGCGCTATCTGAACGCCAGGGATACGTTCGAGAACCTGTTGGCGCGGGGCATTGTCCCCGTGGTTAACGAGAACGATGCTGCCGAGCGCATTATTGCCGCGTTTTTTGACGCCCAAAAAGAGGAGGCGATGGAAGTGGAGACGAAAGAGTCAAAGCTCGCCATCCATCCGGCGACCGAGGTATCACAATAACCCACAATAGGAGGCTTCACATGATACGCAGATCCCTCGCACTAATCTTG
>JAWODE010000636.1:0-11160 GCA_046483455.1 Candidatus Hydrogenedentota bacterium
GCACCATGCCCCCTGCCCAACTCGTTCCCAGAACCAGCCCCGTCAAGATCCATGCGTTAATGAAAATTCTTCGCATACCGCCTCCTTGCCAATCGCCAGAACAAACACATCTGAATCGTAAGCTATCGGGTTTGTTATGTTATGTCAATGAACCCCTTACGCAGGGCAATCGCACTAAAACCTCGCGTCAATCCTTAGGTTTCGGATATCGATTCCTCCTAGATGCTGCGTCTCAGTCTGTACGACCGGTTTCTCAATGCGACGCTATCGCTCTGCTAAGAGACCCAAGTTGAGAATGCAGCTGAAATGACTGAGCTACAATACAAGTCACCGGTACCGCAATAACCATTCTTGCGGGGCGAACTAAGTGCGATTCCCCTGACTCCGTACGCGACCGAACGATTCGTTTTATCCCTGCTCGAGAAAGAAAGGCTGTGTCCATGCCATGGTTCCTTCGCCGCCATGGCATTCGAATCTGACATAGGAATACATGTTTTCTTCGGAACATCGGAACGATGCATCGGGCCCACGTTGTTTGGCCGCTAAGCGTTGAAAATCGCCGATGACGTCGATGCGGTCGGCATTCGGCGCCACCACCCGGATTGTGTCTCCGTTGACCTCGATGCTTTCGATAACCACACCGGTGCTCGCGTAACACCGGCCACGCATGAGAGCGTCCACAATGGCTTCTACGGACCGCTCGGTTGTTTGCACGACGGTCCATGCATTCCCTTCGTTGTGAGGCTTGTGCGTGTCGTCCGTGGCGTATCCCCAAACTTCGCGGCCGGCGGAAAGCAGCATGTCCCAGCGATCCAAGGCAAGTCCACTGCCCTCATCCCAGATGCAGACGGCGTTGCATATTTCGATTCCCGCGTATCCGGTCCACAAGGCTAGTTTATCTTGGGGACAATGGTTGAAGTGCTCCTCCCAGTTTGGATGGCACATGATGGCGAAGCCGCCCAGCCGGCGCACGGCGTTCAGCACTTCCTGACGGTTTTCGACCGGGTCCAGGCGGTCGGGAGCATTTACGTGAAGCACGTGCGGACCATTCGCTGTAAGTTCGTATCCGGGGATCAATACCATACCGTGAGGGTCCAGATTCGCCGGGTCGGTGAGGCAATCATGATCGCTGATCATGAGGAAGTCGTGGCCCTTATCGGCGTACGCTTTTACGCAATCCTGGGGCGCGCGTGCGCCGTCGCTATTGGTCGTATGCGTGTGGAGATTCCCTTTTAACCAATCGAAAGCGCCTTGGATATACGGGTGACGAATATTGCAGTTCACGGTTATCCCCCTTCTTTCTGGAAAAACACCGGGAACGCAACCCCCGCTCAGAGACGCGTTTCCCGGTGTGGTAGCGGCCGTCTTCCGCTTGTACGCGGTCTATCCTTGCGGTTCTTGCGGCTCCTCCTCGAGAAGACCTTCCAATACGTCAAGGAGCGCGTCCGGGTCAATGCCGTAGCCCGCGCAGACCTGTCCAATGGTCTCAAATTGACCCATGGCGCAGTGTGCGCAGCCGCCGAGGTGGAAGGCTGCAAACACCTCGCGCACCCTCGGATGAATCTGCATGGCCTCCTGAATGGGCATGTCGAGATGAAACGTACGCGTCTTTGGGGCTTGTTCCGCGGCCGGATGGGTTTTATCCGTATCGGTCATACTTAGGTTCCTTTCCTTGTGAGTTACGCGTTTTGATTCCAGTACCGTTCGAATTCTTCCTGCGACGTTTCGACAAGCATTTCAGGACGGTACAGCTTCTTGACTACGGGGTTCTCCACCCGTTCGATTTCCCCGGTGCCATCGATATGAGTCACGTACCGAAGCACGCTTTGTTCGTCGTCGCACTCGTAATAGATTGTCGCGCTTCCCTTACCGGGAACAGGCTGCGACGTTTTGTAATAAACCATAACGCCTTCCTTACCGTACCTCACGAAAGGGAACAAATCTATGGACCGGCCCATTCCATTTTCTAGGAAATGGCGAGCATACGGTCTATGGGCTCTTTTGCGTTGGTGATGATTTCGGGTGGCAACTCGATTTGGTACTGCAGCTTCTGAAGTGCCGCCAGGGTGTCTTCGAGGGTGATCAAGGCCATATGCGGGCATTGATGGCTGCACAGGCGGACCATCTCCTTGTCCGGATTCTCGGCGGCCAGGTTATCGCCCATGCTGCACTCCGTAAACAACATGAACCGTTTCGCGTCCGATGCACGGACATAATCGACCATTTTCTTCGTGCTGCCGGCTATATCGACTTTGTCGATGACTTCCGGCTTGCACTCGGGATGCGCGATGGTGATGGCATCCGGAAACTGCCGCTTTACGGCATCTACGTCTTCCGGTTCGAACAGTTCGTGGACCTCGCACCGGGCGTGCCAGCCGATGACGGCGGGTGTATCGGCGCTTAACTCCTTCTCCGTACCCGGAATCCATCCCTTTATAAACTGGATGCCCAGTTCTCGTGCTGTATTGTGTGCCAGGAATTCATCGGGCACGAAAATAATGTGCTTGTGGCCTTTGTCGAGAAGGTGTTGCACGACTCCCTCGGCATTTCCCGATGTGCAGCAGTAGTCTGAAGCGGCCTTGGTTTCGGCATAGGTGTTGACGTAGCTGATCACCGGCGCGCCGGGGAATCGCTTCTTCAATCCCTTGATGTCGTCTGCATTAACGCCTTCGGCCAGGGAACACCCGGCTTCCATGTTAGGGAGAAGCACCATGCGGTTCGGATTGAGGATTTTTGCGGTCTCCGCCATGAATTTGACGCCGCAAAATACGATGATATCCGCGTCCGACTCGGCCGAAACGCGCGACAACTGCAACGAGTCGCCTACATAATCGGGTACGGAGCAATACAGAGCGGGTTCCATGTAATTATGGCCAAGAATAACCGCGTTGAGCCGGTGTTTCAGCGCATTGATTTTATGCGCCACTTGCGCTTTGGCCGGTATCTCTACATCCGGAACTATTCCGTGAAGTTTGCGGCGCATTTCGTCGAGGAGAACTTCGTACGTCTGCGGTTCTTGAACTGTAGAGGGGTCCATCATCGCCGCCTTTCGTTCGTCACTAGGGTTTGCGCCTCCGGCATATGCTTCTTGTGCGCTTTAGACGCTCCTGCCAGTGATGTAATGTTTACCAGGGCTGGTGTTTCTATATAACGCAGTTTAAAGACACAGTTTTTAACAGCCGCCACCAATGTATGCTACCACCGCGTGCGCGTGACGGTCAAAAACCGGCATGTATTGCCCATTCATCGGCAAAGCCTATTCCGTGGAGACGGATTCCGCCGTGCCGCGCAGAGCGTTTAATGCGGCGTGCCACGAGAGAGTGGCGCATTTGATGCGGACGGGAAATTTGCGTATCCCCGAAAACACCGCCAATTTGCCCAGTGCCTTTTCGTCGATCGGCGCATCCGGATTTGCCGTGACCATGCGATGAAACCGTACGAATAAGTCGTCGGCCTCTTTTACGGTTTTGCCTTTCAGGAGCGTCGTCATGAGCGAAGCTGAGGATTTCGAGATGGCGCAGCCGCGGCCCTCGAACGAGATGTCCGTGATCACCTCCCCGTCCGTCTTCATATAGATTGTAAAGTGGTCGCCGCAGAGCGGGTTGTGTCCCTCGAGCTTCCAATCGGCGTCTTCCATGATGCGGAAATTACGTGGTTTTTTGTTGTGTTCAAGAATGACTTCTTCGTATAAAGCTCGGTTACTGTTTGTCATTATCCGAAAATCCTTTTTACCTGTTCCAGGGCGTTGGCGAATGTATCGAGCTCTTCTTTCGTGTTGTAAAAGGCCATGGACGCCCGTGCCGTTGCCGGCACATCAAACCGTTCCATCAGCGGTTGGGTGCAATGATGCCCCGCGCGAATCGCCACGCCCTCTTGGTTAAGAATCTGCCCGATGTCATGGGGATGTGCCGAATCCATAAGAAAAGACAACACCGACGCCTTGTGTTTGGCCCTGCCGATGATGCGCACCCCTTTGATCGCGTCCAGCAGTTGCGTTCCATAGCGCAGCAACTCGGTTTCATATGCCGCGATATGCTCTATTCCGATACCGTTCAAGTAATCAATGGCGGCTCCGAGGCCAATGGCGCCGGCGATGTTGGGCGTGCCAGCCTCGAATTTGTGCGGCAGGGAATTAAAAACGGTCTTATCGAACCGCACCGACAGGATCATGTCCCCTCCCGATTGGTAGGGGGGTAGGGTTTCGAGCAATTCGGCCCGTCCGTACAACACGCCGATGCCCGTGGGGGCGAACATCTTGTGCCCGGAGAACACGAAAAAATCGCAGCCTAGATTGAGAACGTCGACAGGTAAGTGGGGAACGGCTTGCGATCCATCCACCAGCACGCGCACGCCATTTCCATGCGCCATGCGCACCAGGTCTTCCAGCGGGTTAATGGTTCCCAGGGCGTTGGATACGTAGGTGACCGCGATTAGCTTTGTGCGATTCGTTATCATGCGGCGGAAGGCCTCGACATCGAGTTCGCCTTCATCGGTCACGGGCGCCACCCGCAAATGCGCGCCCTTTTCCTGGCACAACAATTGCCACGGCACGATGTTCGAGTGATGCTCCATGTGCGTAATCAGGATTTCGTCACCCGCTTTTACCGTCTGGCGTCCGTAGGTTTGGGCCACGAGATTGATGCTTTCCGTGGCGCCGCGTGTGAAGATGATCTCGCACTTCAACCGGGCGTTCAGGAATTCCATGACCTTTTGGCGGGCGGTGTCATACGCCTTTGTTGCTTCTTCGCTGAGATAGTGGAGACCGCGATGGATGTTCGCGTTTGACTCCCCGTAGTACCGCGAAATGGTGTCGATTACCACCTGTGGTTTTTGGCTCGTTGCGGCATTGTCGAGGTACACGAGGGGCTTGCCGTGCACCTGTGTATGCAATATGGGAAAGTCGTCTCGAATTGCCGCGGCGTCAAAGGCCGGCCCTGCAGGGGATGAAGCGTGCGGTCTTCCTTCTTTAACGGTTCCCATGGCCTTTCCCCTTTCCGTTCGCGGGTCGCGGGCTATAGCGGTTGTAAACGTAGTCCTGCAGGCGTGTTCGCAAGGGATTCAGCGAGATATCGGCGACAACCTCGCTGGCAAAGCCGCAGGTCAATAAGGCACGCGCCATGGCTTCCGAGATGCCCCTGCTCTGAAAATAGAAGAGTTGGTCTTTGGGCGGCTGGCCGGCCGTTGCGCCGTGGGTGCATTTTACGTCGTCCGCAAAGATTTCCAAAACCGGTTTGGTGTCTAGGGTCGCTTTGTCCGAGAGCAACATGTTGCTGTTCAATTGATTCGAGTCCGTTTTCTGCGCTCCGCGGTGTACGTAGATTTTGCCGGTGAACACCGCGTGGCTTGCGTCGTTCAATACGCCCTTGTACCAAATGCGGCTTGTGCAATGCGGGCCGGCATGTTCGATGCCGGTTGCATTATCGATCGACTGTTCGTCTTCGGCAAGATATAAACCGCTTAGTGAGGCGTCGGTGCCTTCTCCATTCAGGCACGTTCTCAAGTCGTTCCGGCCGATTTTTCCGCCTAAAAACATGGAGAAGGAGTGCAAGACGCTGTTCCTGCTTTGATGTACGCGCGTCGAGGATAAATGATACCCACGGCGCCCTTCGTGGAGCACCTTGTAGCGTTTTAGTACTGCTCCGTCGCCCAGCGCGGCCTCGGTTACCACGTTGTTGAAATAGGGGGCCTCCGTCAGGCCGATATAACTCTCGACGAGCGTTAACGCCGCCGTGTCCTCCAACACAACGAGATTGCGCGGGTGGATGGCCTTGTTTTTCTGTTTCCCGGTGGTTACATACAGCACATGGACGGGCGATTCGGCCGCATACCCGCGCGGTACGTGAATCACAACACCATCCACCAAAAATGCCGAATTTAACGCATTGAAAATGTTGCCTGTGCTGCCGATGATTTTGTCGAGGCGCTCGCGGGCCAGGGCGCCGTTGGTCCGGGCGGTTTCCGCAAGATTGTGTACGTGCAGTTTCCCGGTCTTAGCCATGCGGGACAATCCCGGTGCGAAGACACCATCTACGAAGACCAGTTCGGTCCAGTCCTTTTCATCGAAGCGATGGGGCCCTACACGATCGCGGTCGATGGCGCCAGGGGAGGCTTCCTGTACCGGCTCGAATGCGCCGCGGACGATGGGCCGCACATCCGTAAAGCGCCATTCTTCGTCCTTGGGGGTCGGGAAGTGTAGCGCATGGAATCGTTTTGCGCCGGTTTCGCGTACCGCACGCAACCACGCGGGGGCGTATTTATCCGAGCGTTTGGATAAGGCCTGGATGTACGGTTCTTTATCGGAAAGTTGTTCAAGCACTTCAGTCATTTACACACTCCACAATCAATCCGGCTTCGTTCAGCCGGCGGGCCGGCCCGTAGCGAGTTCTTCGCGCACCCACTCGTATCCCTTATTCTCGAGTTCGAGGGCGAGTTCCTTGCCAGCCGAGCGCACGATCCTGCCCTCATACATCACATGCACGAAATCGGGTACGATGTAGTTGAGGAGCCGCTGGTAATGCGTCACGACAATCATCGCCCGTTCCGGACTCCGCATCTTGTTCACGCCGTCGGCCACAATACGCAGGGCATCGATATCGAGACCTGAATCCGTTTCGTCCAGAATGGCCAATTTTGGCTCCATGACCGCCAACTGGAGGATTTCGTTGCGTTTCTTCTCGCCGCCCGAAAACCCATCGTTCACCGGTCGTTCCGCAAAGGACGGCTCGATCGCAACGAGTTTCATCTTCTCATCGAGTAATTGGCGAAAGTCCATGGCGTCGAGTTCTTCCTGGTCATGGCTTTTGCGAATCTCGTTCAGGGCGGCATGCAGGAAGTAGGCGTTCGTGATGCCCGGAATCTCGACGGGATACTGAAAGGCCAGGAATAAGCCCAGGCGCGCGCGCTCCTCGGCCGGAAGTTCGAGCAAGTTCTGTTTCAGGAAGGTCACTTCGCCTTCCGTGACTTCGTATTCTTCGTGCCCCGCCAATACCTGCGCCAATGTGCTTTTACCCGAGCCGTTCGGACCCATAATCGCGTGCACTTCGCCCGCGTTTACCTTCAGGTCGACGCCCTCGAGGATTTGGACGTCTTCAACGTGCGCATGCAAATTCTTGACTTCAAGCATTACCCTACACTCCCTTCGAGGCTCACGCTGAGCAACTGCGTAGCCTCGACCGCAAACTCCATTGGAAGATGGTCGAACACCTCTTTACAGAATCCGTTGACCACCAGCGATATTGCGTCTTCCGAACCAATGCCCCGCTGCTTGCAGTAAAACAATTGGTCTTCGCTGATTTTTGACGTGGATGCTTCGTGTTCGACACTGGCAGACTTATTCCGCACCTTAATATAGGGAAAGGTGTGCGCGCCGCATTGGTTGCCTATAAGTAGCGAGTCGCATTGCGTATAATTTCGGGCGTTTTCGGCCTTCGGCATGACCTTGATCAGTCCCCGGTAGCTGTTGTTGCCATGGGCGGCGGAAATCGTCTTCGAGATGACTGTGCTGCTCGTGTTTTTGCCCAAATGGATCATCTTCGTGCCGGTATCGGCCTGCTGGTGATTTGTGCTCAGGGCCACCGAGTAGAACTCGCCGACCGAGTTGTCGCCCAACAAAAGGCAGCCCGGATACTTCCAGGTAATCGCGGAACCCGTTTCGACTTGCGTCCACGAGATGCGCGAATTGCGCCCCAGGCATTTCCCGCGCTTCGTCACGAAGTTGAAGATGCCTCCACGGCCCTCTTCGTCGCCGCTGAACCAATTCTGGACGGTCGAATAGTTGATGGTCGCGTCGTCCAGCGCCACCAATTCGACCACGGCCGCGTGAAGCTGGTTCTCGTCGCGCATCGGCGCCGTGCAGCCTTCGAGATAGTTTACGAACGCGCCTTCTTCGGCCACAATCAAGGTTCGCTCGAACTGGCCGGTCTGCGCCGCGTTGATGCGAAAGTACGTGGACAGATCCATCGGACAACGCACGCCCTTAGGAATGTAGCAGAACGAACCATCGCTGAACACCGCCGAATTCAGCGTCGCAAAAAAATTATCGGTATAAGGCACCACGCTGCCGAGGTATTTACGCACCAAGTCGGGGTGGTTTTTGACGGCCTCCGAAAACGAGCAGAAGATGATGCCTTTTTTCGCCAGAATCTCCTGGTGGGTTGTGGCGACCGACACGCTGTCGAAAACGGCGTCGACGGCCACATCTGTGAGACGCTTTTGCTCTTCCAGCGGAATTCCCAATTTTTCAAACGTTTGGAGAAGCTCGCGGTCCACTTCGTCGAGACTACTCAACGGCTTCGACTTGCGCTTGGGCGCGGCGTAATAGCGCTGGGCCTGGTAGTCGATTTGGGGATACCGGACGTTCGCCCAGCGCGGCTCGGTCATCGTCTGCCAGTGGCGGAAAGCTTTCAGGCGCCATTCGAGAAGCCAATCCGGCTCCTCCTTCTTCGCCGAAATCAGGCGAATCACGTCCTCGTTGAGTCCGTGTGGGACGGTCTCGGTTTCGATATGGGTAACCCAGCCGTGCTTGTACGCCCGGCTTGCCAAGTCCGCGATCTCGCGGTTGCTCCGCTCGATCCGGCTGCCCGTGTATTCCGGCGATTTCCTCGGTTTATCAGTCACTTCCGGTGTCGTATGGTCAGCCGTCGCCGATGATTTTTCTTCTTCTGCCATAAGGGTTTATTCCATGCTTTCCAGCGAGGCATGCGTTCAGGCCCCTGTATTAGGACGCAAACATTGCTCTCGGGAGCGATATTCCTGGTACTTCGGGGGTTACGCAGGCAGGGTAACCAGCCATCATTGCCTCTCTTTCAGTTAACAAAAAGCGCGGCTGCATTCATCCCGCCGGGCGAGGAGATTCTCGGGAAGAGCAGGGCTTCGTGAAGCGGTTAGCCCGCATTTCTCACCACCGCAGGCGTGCCCGCGGTGGTGAGAAATGCGCAGACTTGGGTTGTGAACAAAGCATATGTTTTTTCTGCACACAGACTGTTTGGGATATTTCACAGCAGGCTAAGGGGTTTGAAAACCGCAATACGTTGATGCAAAGCTGTTTGCGCAAGGCTCGGATGCTGACCAGTGGAAAGCTGTGAAATATCTGGGTTAGAGGAGACTTTCCACGAAGGGAATCGTGATGGGACCATGGGGCAATACGGCGATATCGGCGCCGCTCCCTAAAGCAGCGATCTTCTTATCCACCGCGGCTTGGAGATCGGCCACCGGTTCCACCATACATTGCTGGGTGTCCTCGGGCGTCAATGACGAGCAAAGGGATACCCGGCAGCGTTTCAGAATCTCCGCCAGTACCTGCGCCTGCCACTGGTCGAGAATACATGTCGATTGGTTTTCAATCCATTGCAACAAGGCTTGCGGGGAGTTCTTTTCGGCCATGATTTTGGCGAAGTTGCCATGGTCCGGAATCCCGTCCGCGCACTCGCTCGCCACAATGATCTCCCCGCCATCGGCACATACCCGCGCCGCCGCGGAAATGCCCTTGACGGTCTGGTAGAGATTCTGGTCGAGGGGGAATCCGCTGTTGGACGTGATCACCAGCGGACAGCGCGCCGGCGCTCGCACCATCGCTTCGGCGGCGGCCCGTTCGCATCCCATGCGGTGCGTCTCGAGGTAATCTCCGCAGAAGATACCGGTGATCTGCTTATCGGTGTTCAAGGTTACGTTGACCAGGAAGTCCGGAGGACAATAGGCCACCGCTTCCCGTATCGCTTTGTGCAAAGGATTGTCCTCGATAATGCCCCACGTGCTTCGTGGAGCCGCGACGAGGTCGAAGCGGTGCAGTCCCAAAATCGTGTCGATGGACGCCAACCCCGGAGCCACCGCCTTCGGACCGCCCGAGAATCCCGCGAAGAAATGGGGCTCGATGAAACCGACCGCAATGCGCTTATCCGCCTCGACATAGAGCCGGTTCAACGAGACCGGATGTCCCGACGTTAGTTCACCCACCCGGGTGTTGTTGTCCTCGTCGTAGGCATTGTGATTGATGACCTGAACCTGTTCCACAACCTCCGGCCCCAGCATGGTTACCAGTTCTTCCAGCGTATTGGCACGGTGGCTGCCCGTTCCGATAACTAAGGTGATTTGCTCCGGAGAAACGGGCAATTCCGCAAGCAACCACGGTATCAACAGCCGATTGGGCACGGGACGCGTTCCGTCGGAGGTGGTAATCACGATGCGGTCGCTGGGCGCGATGATTTCGGAGAGTGGGGGAGAACCGGCCGGTTTCCAGCATTGTGCGTGGAAATGTTCCTTCGCGTTTTGAAGCGGAGGCACATGACGGGGCTCGAGAATATGCCACCGCGCACGGGTCTTGTCGATGCACAGGGGAATGGTTCCTTTTCCGTAGGCGAGGTGAATGTATTCAGCTTCCATGGGTCATTCCGTTGGACCGAGGCTGCCTCGGAGAACAGCCATTGTTAGTTCCGCGAGGCTATCTTCGGGGATGTGAACAGAGCCGCCCACCCGCGGAAGTGGAAACGTTGCAAAACCGCCGCCGTCCCATATCCGCCAGTCCGCGGTTTGCTCCAGGGGCTCGTCAAACCGGAATCTTGTCTCGATGGGGTTTCCCTCGGGCGTGACCGACAACACGGTTATCTCGACGTTGGGCAATGTTATGGTTTCGCCTACTTCACACGGATGGGTGTCCACGTTGCGGAACATCATGGACCATGGTTGCTCGATAAGTCCTTCCGGCGTTGTGACGATCATACTATGGCTGTCGACCCGAAAAATATCCGCATTGCCGAGCCCGCCCCGCAGTAATAACAGGCTGCGGGGTACCGGCTCCGCTTTTGACGACCTCCGAATGGGTATGCTTACGGCGAAGACATCCATGGGCGCCGAAACGATGACAACGTTGGTTTTTTCCACGGCTTTTGAAGAGGGCATGCTTTTATCCAACCCGGCCATATAGGCCGCGGGGAAGCGCACGGCGCCCGAGGACCCCGCAAGCACCAACGGCGCGAGCAGCAGGTTCAACACAAGCAGCACAATCGCGACGGCTCGCCGCCCTCGGCGTTGAGGCGAGGGACATTCGGCCGCTTTGTCGCTGTCGCGGTGCATTCCCAACACGATGGCATGCGTCAGCAAGGCCATGGCTCCGATTCCCGGCAGGACCATGAGGCGGTTCTGGGGCCATGTTGCGCAGAAAGGCGC
>JAWODE010000032.1:0-5326 GCA_046483455.1 Candidatus Hydrogenedentota bacterium
GTGAACCCTTCGACCTGCCGCCGCCGCGCCGCCTCATCCGCGAGGGCTGCGATGAGTTCGACGGCGCCTACCGCGACAAGTCGCTGCCGTGTCTTGGGTGATTGTACCGGGCACAATCACGATCAGCCAATGCTCCCAGAGCGTACGGTCGACTTCCGCGGTTGTGAGCCAGCTCTGCGACGCCATGTACCAGACGTTGGCCGTATATCCGGAGCCATAGATCACATTCACGGGGTCCGGACCATAGGCAAAACTGTCGTCAGGGGCTTCCACGTAGAGATCCAAAGCGGTCGGTGTTGGCGGAATTTCGGTAAAAACGGCCGTGATGGTTTTGTCCGAAGTCATGGTTAGGGAGAGGGGGTTTTCGGTGCCGGTAGCGTCGCCTTCCCAATGATCGAACTGCCATCCGGTGTCGGGGGTAGCTGTGATAACTACGACATCGTTCTCGTCGTAGACATGTGCTCCGGGGGGCGGGTCAACCGTGCCGCTGCCGGTTACGGCAGTGGTGAGAGTGTAGGTCTGGGGTTGAATTGACGTGAAAACTGCTGTGACAGACATGGCGCTTTTTATTCTGAGCGTGACGGGGTTGTTAGTACCGGTGACATCGCCTTCCCAATGGTCGAAGCGCCATCCTGCGTCGGGCGTTGCCGAGAGCACCACCTTTTCGTTCCAGGAGTAGACATGCGTACCGGGAGCGGGGTCAGTCGTACCCTCGCCCACCACAGCCGTTGTCAGGCTGTAGGCCGGCGCCTGGCTGACCGTAAAGACTGCGGTGACGGTCATGTTGGACGACATGGTTACCGAGACTGGATTTTCCGAACCGCTGACGTCGCCTTCCCAGTGATCGAATTGCCACCCTGCGTCCGGGGTAGCCGTTATGGATACAACGTCATTCTCGTTGTAAATGTGTGTTCCGGCCGGTGGCTCGACGGAGCCACTCCCTGTTACGGCGGTCGTCAGGGTATAGGTTGTTGTCTGACTATCGGTAAAAACCGCTGTGACGGTCGTGTCGCTCTTCATTCTCAAGGTAACCGGATTGTTGGTGCCGGTGACATCGCCTTCCCAATGGTCGAAGCGCCATCCGGCGTTCGGTGTTGCCGAGAGGACCACCTTTTCGTTCCACGAGTAGACATGGCTGCCTGGCGAAGGCTCGGTTGTGCCGTCTCCCTGGGTCCCGATAGTAAGGGTGTATTGTGCCGGGTCAGCCGGCTTTGCGGCCCAAGCCTGAGAAAGCACACAGGTAAGCACCAGGATGACTAGAACTGAAATGTTCCGTTTCATGACGATTCTCCCGCGTTTATATGCGTCGAAAACACCGCAATTTTGCGTTTATGGAGTGATGATGTTGGTAAGAGACCGCGCATCCGCACCTGCCTGGTTCGGGGCCTCCACATGCGCCCGTCGGGAACAGCCCCAACGGCCCCTTTCCCTCTCTCCATCACCGTCATGGTATTCCACGACGGTTTGAAAAGCAAGCGGCTTTCCGGACAGTGGGCCAAGGTTTTCCGATGTCCTTATTCGTGCGTCTGTCGCATTCGAACCGTTCGCAAGCGGTTGATTGCCGCCGCGATTTCGTATTTTCGGGGCATCGCAAAGTTCCCGGGATGCCGCTCACCCCTGCGGAAAGGGTCCAGTGCATCGAGCCCGGCTTCTTTTTCGAGGAGGCGTTCCAATGCGTCCAAGACCTCCCGCAACGTGTCTTTTCCCGTCATGAATTGCCGGGTGGCCAAGTGTATGGCATGTCCGGCCGCGCGCGTCTGGCTGATATCCATCAACTGTTCCACCCCCCGAAGCTCGATGGGTTCTCGGCCGAAAAGAATCAGATCGCGGCTCTTTGCGTCGATTTTGACCTCGCGGCGCCCTCGTGAAGGGTCGAAGCTTTCGGGGACCGGGATGCGCCGTGTGATCGCGCCGACTGGCGTGGGTTTTTCAGCCGTGCGTTGCGACGGTTGCACGGCAGCTACGGCGCGTGCTTCGCTGGTCGCATCGTACGGAAGGTATTCGCGCATCATGATGACCGTATCGGCAACATCGAAGTAATCTCCGCATCCACCCATGACAAGGACGGTGGAGACGCCGAATGTTTCATGCATCTCGCTAACGCGGTCCAGGAAAGGCGTAATGGGTTCGTGCTCTTTGTGAACCAATGCCTGCATGCGCGCATCCCGCACCATAAAGTTGGTGGCCGAGGTGTCTTCGTCCAGCAGGAGAAGTTGCGAACCCGCTTCGAGGGCTTCGACGATATTGGCCGCCTGGCTAGTGCTGCCGCTGGCGTCGTCACTCGAGAACTCGCGGGTGTTACGCCCATACGGCAAAGCGCTGATGAAGGCGCTGATATCGACATTTTCCACCCGGCGGCCGTCTTCAGCGCGAATCTTAACGGCGTCTTTCCGGGTGACCACGTACTCCCGCCCATCGCCGGGGATGTGGGGATAGACGCCGTATTCCAGAGCTTGCAAAAGGGTCGATTTTCCGTGATAACCGCCCCCCACGATGAGCGTTACGCCTTTGGGGATACCCATGCCGGCTATCGAGGCGGTCCCGTCAGCGAGCGGATTCGGAAGGTCAAAGGACACTTTAAATGCTTCGGGGGCCTTGAATGCGACGGCCTGTTCGCGCTTGAGGGGACGGCCACTGGCTCCCGAACGCCGCGGCAGTAGTGCGCCGGTGGCCACAAACGCAACCAACCCCCGTTCAGCCAAACCCGCGCGGATATATTCCTGGTTCTCGACGCAATCGACGAAGGCGCGCGCATCGGTCTGGTCGAGGGCGTCCCACACGAGGGCTTCTGCAACGATATCCGGCATTTCTTCGCAAAGCATGGCCACGGCCTCGCGGGCCAGAACGCGTCGGCCTCGCGCGGGAAGCCCTACCGATATCCGTGCCTCGACCCATTCCGGGCACACCACCATGGCCGTGCGCTTCAGGACCTCCTGCCCGCCGGCGTCGATCTGGACCAAGCCGCTCTTGCCCGTACCGCGGTTTCCCCGCGCAACCGAGCGGATAACCGAGCGGACACGCCGTGCCAGGTAATCCTCCATGGCTAGGAGCCGGACTGGATTCTTGTACATGTCTGCTGGAATACCGGCCACGGACTGAGGAACACGAAGGCGAATTTTTGAGGGGGCGGCGAAAGGGTCCCCCTGTACGTAATCGATATGCAGCGAAAACCGTTCAAACCGGTACGAGCCCTGAATGTCTTTGTAGGCCTTGTATCCTCGGCCGTCGATACGCTGCAATGTATGCTCGAGATCCTCCTGCGTGCGCATGGTGCGACCTTTCTGAATTGTGGAACGTTCCGCGTGAGGGACTTCAGCCGATTTGCTGAATGCGGCGCATAATCTCCATTACCTGGCGTTTATGGGCCATTGCCCCGTAATCGTCGTGACTGCGCCCATGGCGAATGACGATGTATTTTTGCATTTCGTAGAGGAGGTAGAAGAAATTGCGGACCTGCGCCTCGGGGGATTCGTCCCGCGCATGGCCGTACCCTTCCCAGAACGCGGGCTTGGAAATGCCGCAATAATCCAGAACGGCAAACTCGATTTCGGGGTCGCCCCACAAGGCACGGTCCCAATCGAGTAAGCCGGTGAGTTCGTTGCCGCTTTCCACGAGGATGTTTTGCGCCCACACATCCATATGAAGCAAACAAGCTTCGACGGGATGATCGAACAGCTTAAGGTACTTGTCCAACGTCGAGAGCATAAGAGTACGCTCTTCATCATCGTAATAGCCGACCGAGACTACGTCATCCACGAGTTTGCGCCACATGATCGCGAAGGCATCCCCCCATGAATTTTGGGGTTCCATGGGATGGTGTTTGCCCACGTAGCCATACGAGTTGCATTTTTGTGCGTGGGTCTGGGCGAGGGCTTCGCCAACCTGGCGCAGTACCGCATCTTCATCCACGTGGGCAAGTTCCGTCATCGCGATGCCCGGTAAGCGCTGCATGATAAGGAAGTCGCGGGGGATGATGTTATGGCTGTCATCAAACGCATAGACGCGGGCCACCGGCACGGATGTTTTTTCAAGAAGCAACCGGTGAATGTCCGGCTCCTGGCGCATCATGTTTTTTTCATAGAAACAGAACACGGAATTGCGCTGTGGGGCAATGCGCAGGACATATTCTTGTTTCCGCGCCAGGATGTAGTAGGAATCGTTGAACTTCCCCGTGGGAATAGGGGCGAGCGATACGGAATCCGTATCCACATCCAGATGCGTGGCTATACATGTCATGAGTTCGCGGGTGGTCGGTCGGTTAGGTGCCAAGAAACTTCTCTCCCTGTGGTTTTGGCGCATCCCTGGTTTTCAGGCGACTATTCGTTGCTCGCGAGCCCCATTCCCATAATATTACAGCCCGCATCCACGTGAAGCACTTCACCCGTGATTGCGGAAGACATATCCGAGACCAGACACAACGCCGCTTGGCCGACTTCGGCTGCGTCGATGTTGCGCTGCAGCGGCGCCATCTGCTCCACATATTTTTCGATCCTACGCGAGCCCGCGATGGCCGATGCCGAGAGCGTGCGGAGGGGGCCGGCGCTGATGCAGTTTGCGCGAATGCCCTTAGGGCCCAAGTCGTTTGCCAGATACCGCGTCGAGGCTTCAAGAGCCGCCTTCGCCACCCCCATTACGTTGTAATGCGGCACCACTTTTTCTGACCCGAGATAAGTCATGCTCACAATGCTTCCCCCCTTTGTCATGAGGGGAGCGGCCTCACGCGCCACGGCCACCAGCGAATACACTGAGATATCCATGGCCATCGCGAAATTAGCGCGCGAGGTTCCGATAAAATCGCGCTGCAAATCCTCACGCTCCGCATATGCCAGCGAATGGATTACAAAGTCCAATTGCTCCGTATGGTTGCGGACGTTTTGAAAGAAGGCCGAGATTTCTTCGTCCTTCGATACATCGCAGGGATATGCCGGTGCATCCGGCAGGAACTCGCTCAGTAGTTTCTTTACCCGTTTTTCCAACGGTTCGCCGAGATAATTAAAGACAAGCTTGGCGCCTGCGTCTGCGCAGGCCCTGGCGCATGCCCAGGCAATCGAGTGCTGGTTGGCAACCCCCAATACCACGCCTGTCTTGCCCTTCAATAGTCCGTTCGACATAGTCCTCTCCTTTGGAAGCTGTTTCCCCCATACCCTTTGGCAACAACTCAGGGCCCCCGACTTCTTGAATACCTTAGCAAATTTCTTCCCGGGATTGGAATTTCAGTGAGATAAAACGAGATTACCCGGATTCATATTCTAAGTGCAAGGAATAGAGGTGAAGGCTGAAGCTTTTCCCGTCGGAGCCGTCCGTCGCTCACCCCTGAGCGGCGACG
>JAWODE010000056.1:0-4053 GCA_046483455.1 Candidatus Hydrogenedentota bacterium
TGAACGCCTTGGCATCGGTCATCATCTGCTTATATTCGTCGCGCGAATAGTCCCAGCCATTGTAGTACTCGAACCAGGGCGTCAGCGCGAAGTATTCGAGATCTTTGCGGCGCGCCATGGCCGCCGCTTCCTTCCGGCCCTCCTCCGAGGCGAGCTTGCGCACGTCGAAGAAGTCCCAAGGACCATCAATGGTGAAATTGACGTCCCAGTCGTCGCGAACCGCGTTCATGAACGTGTAATAATCCGTCTCAACCGGATAGACCGCCAGTTTAAGCGTGTAAGACTCGCCGGGTTTAAGACCAAGACGTTTCGTCCCGAACTCGAGGGTATTTTCGCGCAGAACCCGCTCCTGTTGCAGGCGTACCAGGTTGTCTTCAGGCGTGACCCCGATGCCGCTACGATCCTGGGCGACGTACACGGTCGGATTCTCGGGAAACTGGCCCAAACCCATGCCGGCCACATCGAGCCCCCCGAGCTTGACCTCTTTCGGCAGGTCGGGCGTAATGAGTTGGTGCTTGACCGCAAGGCCAAGCACTTCGCTGGTTTTGTTGGTGATGGTGTCCGTAATGATGATGCAGCGCGGCGTGCGCTCGAACCAGGGGCCTTCCTCGGTCTTGGGCACTCCCTCGGGACGAACCGGGTACTCGAGGGGCCGGCGGATGGTGCGCTCGATACGGTAAGACGCTCCTTCGGCCGTGAGCACCATGGTCGGCCTCGTGACGGTTACGGGTTCAGGAGCGTCCTCGTCGGCGGATTCATCGCCCGTGCTTTCGGGCATGATCTCGACGCTGTACTGTCCGGCTTTCGCCTCGGGTTTCCAGGTGGGCTCGCCGACGACCTCCCCTGTGCAGTTGAGTTCATTAAAGCCCATGCCGCCGTCCTTCGGAAAAGAGAACGAGGTCTCGAGGTAATACGATTCACCCGCGATGTCGATCCGCATGCCGCCGCTGCTGTTGATGCGCACGGAATCGCCTTCGCCCGGCAGCGTGAGGCCCGATAAAGGCCGCCGCTTGACCAGGTCCTTCATGCGGAGTTCGCGCATTTCCTGGGGGGTCATTGTGACCACGGCCAAATCGTCGATGATCAGTTCCATGCCTTCGGGGGGAGTGCCGTTCCAGTATTCGGCGATGGCCGTGTTGGTAAAGGTCAGTTCGTTGCGCCATTCCAGCTCGATATCGCTGATGTCGAGAAGATACCAGTAGCCTTCTTCCCGATCCGTGAGAATTTCGTTAAGCTGAGGTTCGGGGGGACCGAAAAACACCTGCAGGCAGGGCATCCCTGCGCGGGGCTCGATAAGGTTCTCCATGGGGTATCTGGGGCTGGTGGTTTCGAAGACGCTGCCCCGGTTGAGAACGCGTTGTTCGCCGTCTACCGTCTTGGCGCCCAATTGAACACCGTTATAGGATAACGCCAGGTAGTTATTCCAGCCTGCATCCTGGGGCGCGGATAGATGGGCCTTGAACCGGAGAGCCAGCACCAAATCGCCATTGAGCACCGCGCCTCCCGCTACGGCTTCGCGGGGAAACGTGACGGCGGTGCTTGTGGGTTCAGCCGCTATGGGCAGCGTGAGCGGCGCATCGGGTTTCCACACCCACCGCTTCGTCCACGGTATATCCTGAGCCGTCTGTGCCGGTTGGGCCACCACGAAATCCGAAGCCGCCAGCACCAGACCCATCGCCACCACCACTAAACGTTTCATGGACATGCCATTCCCCTCGTATTGCTCTTCGCTATTGGATGCGGTTGGAACGCTTACACGAACAGCATAGCGAAGCCCTGCCGCATCGAGCAAGCGAATCATGAGCCATGGGGCTCACCCGTAGACGATGAAAATGCCGCCAACCACGCTCCGGCAACGGAGGACGGGCATTCTTGCCCGTCGATAAGACCACCGCGGACGGTTACGTCCGCACTCCTTGTAATAGTGACCGGCGAGGGCGCCGGTCCCACACCGGACGAATTTTCGAGGCAGAGAGAAGTAGAGACCGTAGCGCGAAACGCCTTCCTGGGATCACCGAGCACCCGCAAGACCCATTGAGTTTGGGAATTTCCGAGACAGCCCAACGGTCCCTGCTTCTTTTTGAGCCACAAAAAGACCCGGGACCGCATTCCGTCTTGGAGGAGCGGTCCCGGGCTGTTCGCGCATTTAATGGTGTAGCGCTACTTGTTTTTGAGAATACGCGCCACCTTAGGAGCCGCAATCCGCTCCATGATCGGCAGTTCCCCGATAAGTGGCCGCGCATAGCGCACGAAGGCATCGGTCACCCCATTGCCTTTCTTGTTAATGAACTTGTCGGGCATGCAGGTGGACTCGCGGGCCACCTCTTTCAGCTTCGCCAACTTGTATTCAACCGCGTAATCTCCGATACGGCGAATCACCACCGAGCCGTCCTGGTTGTGCCAGATCGCATATTGGGCGGCTTTTTCACCAACTTCACGCGCCTCGAACTGGTCAATTTCGCTCACGCACCCCAAAAAACTCCGTTGGAGGTACCCCAGGGTGTCGGCACGGACACGCTTGATGTCGGTTTCAGACTTGACGAACGATGCCAGCTGATCGCCCAGGGCGCCGGTGCCCGAAAGCTGGACGTTCCCGTGCGAATCTTTTTCGCCGCCGGTAAACTTCGTTGCGATGGGCACGCCTTTCGCGTCGACGATACCCTCGGATGCCGCGATAATGCACCGGCCGTATTTCTTGTAGACCGCCTTCACATCCTCCACGAATTCCTTCTTGTCGAAAGGCCGCTCGGGCATGTAAATCAGGTGCGGCCCGTCGTCCGGATACTTCTTCCCAAGAATCGACCCCGCGGTCAGGAAACCGGCATGCCGTCCCATAACGATGCCGATGTACACGCCCGGAATCGCTCGGTTATCAAGGTTTACGCCCGCAAAGGCCTGTGCCACGAACTTCGCCGCCGACCCGTAGCCTGGGCAATGATCCGTCACCTTGAGGTCGTTGTCGATGGTTTTCGGAATATGAATGACCCGCAGTTCGTATCCCGCCTTGTCGGCTTCTTCGTTTACAATGCGGCACGTGTCCGCGCTATCGTTGCCGCCCATGTAGAAGAAATAGCGTACGCCGTGGGTCTGGCACACTTTGAAAATCTTGCGGCAGTACTCGACATCCGGCTTATCGCGGGTCGAACACAGCCCCGACGAGGGCGTCTGCGCGACCGTCTCGAGATTGTGCGTCGTCGCCTCGGTGAGATCGTAAAAATCTTCCTCGATAATGCCGCGTACTCCGTGAATAGCTCCATAGACCCGCGTCACTTGCGGGAATTTCCGCGATTCAAGCACGGCGCCGATCATGCTCTCGTTGATGACCGCCGTCGGCCCCCCGCCTTGCGCTACCAATACCTTGCCTTCCAAGATCTTCGCCATGAGAATGCTCCTCCAAAATCAACAATGTTGACTGATTTCTCGACGCGTGTGGTACGTTACCCGATGCCGCTCCCCCGCCATCTCCCGCACCCAGGGCATGCGCAATTATAACGGAATGCAGGGCGCCGTATCCATTTTCCGGTCGTTTCTCCCGCTTGCTTGATTAGTTTCCCCCTGCGGCACCGTCTCCAGACCGCGCCCCTCCTACCACCACGCGGCGAGGGTTGCATAGGGCGGCCAAACACCAGAGACGAAGCTTCCAGCTTCGTCTGACGTCCGTATGCCATGCCCGTCTATGCCCGTCCATATCGTCCATGTCGTCCGTGCCCGCCAACCCCGTCCGTGTCCGTCCGCGTCCCCCCCCTGGGACCGCCGAGCGCCAGCTCGGCACCCCCCATCACCTCACGCTCCGAGTCCCCCGCTCCGGCACGGTCTCCCGACCGCGCCGCTCCTACGACCACGCGGCCCCGCGTGGTCTCCAACCTCCGGCCTCCCCAAACCTGCCGCCCGCGCACGGCACGTGTCCATGCCCCGTCCACCCCGTCCATATCGTCCGTGCCCGTCCGTGTCCGTCCGTGTCTCTTCAGTTCCCTCCGCCGAGCGCCAGCTCGGCAATGGGGGTCTCTCCGCTCTCTTCTATTTCCTTTTTCTGCTCATCAGGGGTCATGGTGA
>JAWODE010000064.1:0-10736 GCA_046483455.1 Candidatus Hydrogenedentota bacterium
CTCGCCCGGCAAATCCGTCAAACCAGTCTCGCCAAGCGCGGCCGCATCCCGGGCGGCACGCGCCAACACATACACCCGGTCTCTCTCCCTCGAAATATTTTTATCGAAAAAGCGGTTGTCGAGCGGCGGAATGCTTAGCGCGGCATTCTCCGCCTCGCTATCGAGCACGATTTCGCGTTCGTCGGCCCCCGCTGCATTTTCGTAATAAAAGGCCGTGGTGGTGACCCCGCCTGCGTTTTGCCAGCGGTAATATGTAAACGGAGAGCCGGTTTCCCCATCGCCAAGGCCGGCTTCTTCGGACCCTTCCTTCGTTACAACCAGGCGGTTCATGGCCACGGATGCCGGCCACGCGTCATCGACGCCCGGCAGCGGAGGAATCCGGACATACAACGTCGTCGAATTGTTCGAAAAGCCGGAACCCGTGAGGATTTCCAGCGGAATGGTCACCGTCTCGATAACATCGGTTTTTTCTGAACGCCTTTCCACGTGGGGCGCGGTGTATTCGAACGCGGCGGTCATTGACTCGGGCGCGCCAAAGTTCTGTCCCACGATCTCCGCCACAAGACCGCCAATCACCCACGCCCCGTCTGGGGAAATACCGCTGACCGTCATCTCGGTGGTCTCGGCGCCTACTACAAAAGCATTCTCAATCGTTGCCGCACCTCCCGCGGTCTCGAGCATCAATGTCACCGGACCAGCGGGCAAGCCTTCCTTAAGACCACCGTTTTTGCGCAGCTCTTCCAAGCGCTCCGGTGCGATTGTCAGGGTGATGCGCCCGTCGTTGTCCACCACATAATCGGATTCCGTATCGAGGGCCACCATCGCGCCGTCGGCAAACATCAGCGTCAACGCAGACACATTTCTGAAGCCTTGCCCGGCTACAATGATCCTTCCGCCTTCCGGAGGCAGCACGCCGTTGTTCTCCGATACCAGCACGCGGCTTACCCGCAGCCCGCCTTCCGGGATGTAGGTATACCCCTTGCCCTCGAAGGCGGGGCAAACGGCGATATTGTCCGGGTTGCCGGGATTCGTATCCTGCACGAGTACGTCCACCGTGCCTAGCCGAACTCCCGCCGGCGCAATCACCTGAATTTGAGAATCGGTAACGCCAATCACCCTTGCGGCGTTCGGGCCGAAAGAGACCTGCGGCGGTTCGGGAAGCGAGAGGGTGTCCCCGACCGTCACAACACCGGCATCGCCATACGTGTCCGGAATACTCGTGCCGGAAGGACCGGCCATCGAAAGGTCGTGCACGGGCAAAACAGCGTTTTCGCCCGGATTCCCGGCCACTTCAAACGTCAAGCGGAACAATTCAAAGGGATTCGTCTGGTTTTCAAGGGTGATCTCTTCCGTTCCTCCAAAAATGAGGATGCCAAGACCGCCTTCTCTAACGTTGCATACCACTGATTTTCCGTATTCTGTTTCCAGAACTGGATTCGTGATATGACCCGCACAAGAAAGCATGCTTGTCTCGAATCCGAGAGAGAAGCGCATTGCGGAAGGACCTGCGCTCGCGTCGGGTGCGCGATACAGACACACAGGCACTTCGACCGTATCCTCGCCCTCCGTAGCGACGCGCCCGACTCGAATAACATTTCCACGCTTCGTGAATTCACCTGCCGCGGGCGGGAAATCGCTCCCGCTGATCCATACCACGTTGCCGCCCGACAGGGGACCCGCCGCGGGCATAACGCCGCTGATAGCCATCTCGGCCTGCGTACCCTCCACGAACGAGAACGGCAACACGTTCGAGGTTGTTGTAAATGATGCCGATTCATCCAGCACTGTAGCGCGCACAAACAGTCCCGTGGCGCCCGCCGGCAGTCCGCTTGGCGTTACCACGTCGATGTGCGATTCATCCCGAAACATCACGTACGCAGCTTCTGAATTGGCGGCCGGATTCTTCACATCGCTATCGAAGAATGCCCTCAGGTGTCCATTCAACGTTCCCGAACCCGAGCTCATATTAATAAATGAGCCTTCCACCCGAAGCGTGCTCTGTGCGGATGTGGGGGCACGGCCAGGGGTAACGTCGGTCAGTACGGGTGCGGGCGGCGTATACATAAACGCATTGGTTGCCGTGCCGCGGAAATTGTTCGCGGTCAAGACTTCCAGGTCTGCCGTGCCGGGGTTGCCGGCGCTCGTAACGCCCGCCACGGTGTTAGGCGTCACTGAATCGACCAGTACCGGCGCACCATCGAGAGACACCACGGTACCGTTCGCATCGAACCCATTGCCGGCGAGGATCACGTCCGTACCGCCCGTCGAGGGACCGTGTACCGGAGTAATGGAAGCCACCTCGGGGCCGAGATACGTAAACCCGTTGGGAATCGCGTCGAAGTCTCCCGTACCCGCAATCTCGATACCAATATCCACCGTTGCCTTAGCTGCGGGGGTCTCGAGATCGGCCGCGCGCGGCACGACCGCCGTGACCACGTTGCCGGCAACCGAGGAAACCGCCGCGGCTTGCCCCCCGATTATGACCCCAAGGTCCGTCGTGGAAACACCACCCAGATTCTCTACCGTAATCTCGATAACGCCGCCGCCGATCCCGTAATCCCGCGCGCCACCAATGGCTACATTATTGATGCCTGTAATATTGATAAGGCTGCCTGTCTGGAACAGGCCCACCAAAGCCGGCGCCCTCAATTTCGTGGAGAACGTCTCGCTTTCCAGTGTCACGCCTTCAAGCGGCTGCTTCCAGGCCGCGCCGGCGGGAATCCCCACGTGCGGCCCACTCGGCGAATGGCTGTCGGCCACCAAAACGTCGAGCGAATAGAGGCGCGCATTCGTAGCCTCGCTGAGCCCCGGAATCTCGTAGGCCTTGACCTCGAGCGGGTCGTCCCTCAGGCGATGGCCGATGGATACCCACGAAGCCGAGCCGTTCCGCTGAACTAATACGTCCACAAGAAGAACCGATGAGAGAAGCGCCTCGGCTTCTGCCGGCATGGGAGGAAGCGATGACGCCAGGTCTCTGTTCAGCAGTGTGGTCGGTTCGGGAGCTTCCCCAATTACGAGGATGCCGGTCTCGTGTTCGTCGAGCAGATTCCGGGGGACGCGGACCTCATACAAGCCAACGGCCCCATGAGCAAAAACGGAGAACGCATTCGAATCTTGCGCGTCCGATGGTTCGTTCTGCTGGGACGGCAATCCGGCCATCACGACGTTTAATCCACCGGGACCGGCTGGTGAATAATGCCACATATCCCCCGCCGTCAGATTCAATTCGAAAGGAGCATCTGGAAAACCATCCCGGTTGCTGTCTGTCGCGGTGGCCATCACCCACGATCCTCGCGCCGTCACCGGCGCGGCTCCGTCCTTGCCCAACGCCTCCACCTCGACCGTGTTGATGCCGTTGATCTCCGGAACCGTGGCCCAAAATGGCGCACCACTGCTATCTTCGAAACTTGCCAGCGGAGCTACACTGTCCGGCCACGTAAAAACGACCGACTTGGTGGCATCCGGCGCGTTTGTCTCGGCCACCAACGGCAGGGCTGTCGCTTCTGCGTCCGGCACATACACAACGCTGCCCCCCGCCGGCTGCACAACTGTTACCGAGGAAGGCCCATCGTTTTTCGCAGATCCGGCTGCCTTCAGCTCCGTGAATACTAGGGTGACCATGTCCGATGCGCCATCAGGTGTGGCCACGTACAAACCCGCTTCTCCCGGGGCGTCCGCACGGACGGTCGCCACAAACTCTCCCGGAACCGTTTCGAGCGTCGCGTTAGCGTCCGTGGCCAGCGACCACTCGGCCTCGCCGGTCCGTACCAGCCCGGCCGGAGAACCGTTAGACATGCTCAGCACACTGAACCCCTGCTCGCTTCCCACCGGTATTTCGTACATATCCGGCATCGGGGTCATGCCATCCACGCTGATGGCGATGGTTTTTGCCCCGTCGGTGGCAGCCGCCGCTACGTCCGTCGGTTTCAGCAACCAGCATGCCAACACCCCCGCTGCCAATCGTATCAACGCGGCACTTGTGAGCGACAGTGTGCAATGTTTCTTCGTATTCCCCATTATGACTCTGTTTTCCATATCCGTTCCTGCACACAAACTCCCCGTGGGAAGGCACATACATTGTACACTGCCCACCTGCTATACGTTTTCCACCTCATGGGTTAGACAATCCTTATCGTCATATAGTTCCGAAACCGACCGTTCTACGTTCCACCTTTCCCTTGTCCATGACGGCGCGGATCAGGGCGACACGCTCAAAACTTTTGGTTTCAGCCCCTTTCTAAGGTCTTCATTATAATAGAGATGCACATTCCGTCTGTCAACGCTCACCACCTACGCTTCCGCGAGAGCACTACTACGGATAATCCACGTGACGTGAATTTGACAGGGTATAGGACCGATGCTATCATAGGTGTTCGGTTGTCGAGGCTGCGTAACCCCTTTGAAAGATGGGCTTTCGAGGCGTCAGTGTCGCCATCGGCAACGAGAAACGCGCCTGAGGAGCGGGCGCAGAACAGAGGGGAGGTTGATTCCGAGTGACGAAAGTGCGCGTCAAATCAGACGAGCCCTTTGAAAAGGCACTCCGCCGGTTCAAGAAAAAGTGCAATAAGGAAGGGCTGATGCAGCGGCTGAAAGAAATGAAACACTACGAAAAGCCCAGCGAGCGCCGCCGCCGAAAACTCGCAAAAGCCATTGCACGAGCCCGGCAGGATCAAGCCGAATAATTGAGCTTTTCCGCCAAGGTGTATTACTCTAAGGCAGGGTCGGAGCGCCGATCCTGCCTTTTTCTTTCAACTTATACAGGCTACCCTTTTGAATCACAGACGAAGAGGATGTCGCAACGTCGCAATGCGGAAAGGGGAAAGGTATGAGCATCGTACTGGGTCTCGATGTGGGCACAAGCGGCACCAAAGCGGTGGCCGTTGATCAATCAGGGAAACTTCTCGCGTCGGCGCTGGTCGAGTATCCTCTGCTAACGCCTAAACCCGGCTGGGCCGAGCAGGCGCCCGCTGAGTGGAAGCGCGCGGCCCTCGAAGCACTTACCATGCTCGCCAACGCGTCGGAAGTCAATCCGGCCGACGTGAAAGGACTCGGTTTGACGGGCCAGATGCACGGGTCGGTCTTCCTCGATGCCAACAATAACGTCCTGCGCAACGCGATCCTCTGGTGCGATCAGCGTACGGCAAAACAATGTAAATACATCACCGAAACGGTCGGCGAAAAAAAGCTCATCGAGATGGTCTGTAATCCCGCCCTGACTGGGTTCACTGCCCCGAAAATCCTCTGGCTGCGCGATAACGAACCCGATATCTACGAGAAGGTCCGCAAGGTTCTCTTGCCCAAAGACTATGTCCGTTACGAACTCACCGGCGAATTCGCCACCGATGTCGCCGATGCCTCCGGCACGCTGCTCTTCGACGTGAAGAACCGGAAGTGGCACAACGAACTCATGGCCATGCTCGATATTCCGGCCGATTTTATGCCGCGAGCCTTTGAAGGACCGGAAGTCACGGGGACGCTGTCCAAGGAAGCGGCTGGAATCACCGGCCTGCCGGAGGGTATTCCTGTCGTGGCGGGTGGCGGCGACCAAGCCGCCGGCGGTGTCGGATGCGGCATTGTGCGCAGGGGCGTTATTTCCTCGACTGTCGGGACCAGCGGTGTGGTCTTTGCCTTTGCCGACGAGGTGCGTCTTGACCCCGAGGGACGCGTCCATACGTTCTGTCACTCGGTGCCGGGCAAATGGCACGTCATGGGGGTGGTATTAAGTGCGGGCGGCTCGCTCCGTTGGTACCGCGACGCGTTGTGCAAGGAGGAGAAAACGCTTGCTGCCGAAACCGGCCGGGACCCTTACGAATACATTACGGAAGCCGCCTCGGCGGTAGCCCTCGGCGCGGAGGGACTGCTCTTCCTCCCGTACCTTACCGGCGAACGCACACCTCATAAAGACCCTTATGCCCGGGGCGCGTTTTTGGGACTATCGTTGCGTCACGAGAAGCCCCATATGGCCCGGGCCATCCTCGAGGGGGTTGCTTATGCCATGCGCGACAGCCTCGAGATCGTCCGCGAGATGGGCGTGCCGATCGAGCAGGTGCGCGCGTCCGGTGGCGGCGCCCGGAGCCCTTTCTGGCGTCAGATTCAGGCCGACGTCAACGCCGCTCCCCTCGCAACCATCAACGTCGACGAAGGTCCGGCCTACGGCGCGGCTATCCTAGCCACTGTCGCAACGGGACTGTACGGCAGTATCGAAGAAGCCTGCGACGCGATTATCCATGTCGTTGACACCTGCGAGCCTGTGGCCGAAAACACGCGGCAGTACGACGAGTGGTTTACCGAGTACCAGAAAGCTTATACGGCGCTCGCGCCGGGATTCCGCCGTGTCGCAAAACTCTTATCATGAGGTCGTCGAGGAAGGGTCGGGGGGCCTCCGTCTTGATGTGTTTTTGAGCGAGTGCATCGAGGATGCCTCGCGCTCGTTCATCCAGAAAGCCATTAAGGGCAATCGAGTTACCATCAACGGTCGGGGCTGCACCCGCCCCAGCCGTACGGTGGCGCCCGGCGATGCCATCGATATCGAATTGCCGCCGGAACCCGCGAAGGACCCCCAGCCCGAAAATATCCCGCTCGAAATCCTCCACGAGGACGCGGACATTCTCGTGGTCAATAAACCCGCGAGACTGGTCGTGCACCCCGCTCCTGGTCACAGCAGCGGCACCCTCGTGAATGCCGTGCTGCATCATTGCCCCGACTTTCAACGGCCTAGCGAAGACCCCGCGCGCCCGGGCATCGTACACCGGTTGGACCGCGATACCTCCGGCGTGATGGTGGTGGCGAAAAGTCCCCGCGCCTTTCAGTCGCTGAAGCAGCAGGCACGTAAACATGCGTTCGAACGGCGCTATCTCGCCTTGGCGCAAGGTGAATTTCCCGAGCGGTGCGGCCGCATCCACGCCGCCGTGGGCCGGAGCACAAGCGACCGCAAACGCATGTCCGTCACGGCTGCGGGAAGCCGCGACGCGATCACCAATTTCGAGGTATTCGAGCGGTTCGACGTGGCATGCTTGCTCGGTCTTCGGCTGGAAACCGGTCGCACGCACCAGATACGCGTCCATCTCCGCTTTGCCGGGCATCCGGTGCTCGGCGATCCGGTTTACGGCGTGGTAAATTTCCAGCACTGGAATATTTCTGAGAAAACGAAAGCGGCGTTACGAAAGCTCGAAGGCCAGGCACTTCACGCCGAAATGCTGGGCTTTACGCACCCTGCCTCCGGCACGAAAATGCGCTTTCAGACGCCCCCTCCCCTCGATTTCCAGACCGCCCTCGAGCCCTGCGGGGCGAAACGGCAGGGCAGGCACGACGCTAGCGCCGGCAGAAACTCACCATGCGCCCAGCGCAGCGTTGACGACAAACTGCACATCGGCGGCGTCTACGCCGTTCTCGCCGTCCAGGTCGCAATTGTAAGGAACGGTTGTTCCCAAGGACGCGTTGACAACAAACTGGACGTCGACGGCATTTACACGTCCATCCCGGTTTACATCCGCCGTGTGAGGTCCCCTCAAACCGGCATAGACGGTAAAATCATAGATTTCGAAGGTGACCGTATCCTTCTCCGCGTCGAATCCGACAGGAAGACCGCCCAAAGAAAAGACATCCCCTGCCGTATAGGCAGGCACCAAAAGTGCATCCAGTTGCGACTCGACGCGGCCCAAGTCGGTCACATCGGCTGCGATGCCGAGAAGTACCGGGTAGACAAGGATTACCGGCTCGCCGAAGGGCTGTGTGAAGGCTTGGGTCTGACCGCCTTTTAGAACGAACCCCCCGATGTCGCAAACCGGCGTGGCTATCCAGAAATCTTCGGGCGGAACAGGCGGCCCCGGCCACGCCAACTCTTCCGCAAAGAGCGCGCTGTGAACCAGCACAAACCCGCTATCGCCACCATCAAGGATGGACGAAGGCACCGTGATCTTTATGCCTTCCGGTGTGGTGAACGCCAGCGGGACGGCCGACGACATCCACCCGTGAAGCACCGACACGCCCTCCACTTGCCACAGCCGCGCTATGCCCGGCGTCATGTCCAGGCCGGGATCGAACGGATCGGCGGTATACGCGAGTGCGCCGGACAATTCGTCAGATGCTCCCACCTGCTCGTTCTCCACGCGCACGACCACCGTGCCCGCGGCACCGGGCGGAGTTGTCCCTGAAAGCGTCCCCGTGCCCGAATCGTACGTGACTTCCGCACACTCGAAGCCGCCCACATACAACCGGCAAGCTCTCGAAAAATGCTCCCCTTCAACAACAATGGGCGACCCCCCGGTTACCAGAATTTTCGACGGTGTTACGCTCGAAATCGCTGGCGGAAACAAAGGGACGCTGTTCGCATCGCGCGGGTCGGTGCCGGCCTCATATTCTTCCGCGTTCGTGTAACCATCGTTGTCTTCGTCGTCATCGGCATCGTCCTCGAGCGGATCAAGGCCATGCTCGACCTCCCATCCATCCGGCATGCCATCGTCGTCCGTGTCGGCATCGGTCGGATTGGTGCCAACCTCAAACTCGGCGGCATTCGAAAGGCCATCCCCGTCAGGATCGCCGTCGGGACCATTGTCCGGGTTCGTGCTGCCGTCATCGGTAGGGTCCAGTCCATGCTCTACTTCCCAGTAATTGGGCAAACCGTCCAGGTCGGAATCAACCAGCAGATGCGTTCCCCCCGCCACGCACAGGCCGAACTGCGACCGGACCATGGCGTGTCCCGTACCCGTCGGGACCCCGGCCTCCCCCGCGCCGGCACCCACATGCCCGTTGAAGACGGTAGTTGCCGTCGGCGGACTGGTTACGGCGTCCCGGTACCACGGGTTCCGGTAGTCCGCGGAACCCATGACACTGCTCTGCGCCTCTGCCGGTAACGCTACGAACGTTGCTGCCAACAGTATCACCAGCGCGCCGCCGATCGGCGCGATGCACGCCCCCCGCCGCGCTGTCGGTCGTATTCTCTCAAATGACGCTTGCATGAATACCCGACCTCCGATGGTTTATTGGTCATCAGCAGTGTAAGAAGCGCGGCCCCGGGCCTCTTCCAACAACGCATGTACGATGGATTTCAGCTCGGCCACCTCCGCACGCAGGGTTTTGATCTCTTCATCCTTGCGGTTCACCTTCTCGTGCAGCCCCTGGATGGCCGCCAGGGCCACGCCGTCCGCATCGATCGTCGTGATCGCCTTGTCGCTGTCGCCCAGCTCGAACGCCGCATACAAATCCTGCGCCATGGGCCCCATGTGCCGGATACCCGGATCGGAGCCGATGTAATTCCACGTCGAAATCGGCAATTCACTGACCTTCTCAAGAACTTCCTCCGGGTCGACGCGCTCAATGTTCTCTTTCTTGTCCCGGTCGCTGAGATTGGACCAGGAACCGCCTCCCGCCGCGACGGAGACGCCCGTGGTCAAAGCGGCATTTGTGTAGAATTTCACGCCCCCGCTGGCGCGGGCGGCAAACTGGTTGGCTGTGCCGACCGTGAAGTCAGCGTCCGTTGAGTCAGCCCAAGCAAAGACCCCATTGCTATTCGCTTTGGCGCGCCGGCCCGCCGCAAAACTGTATTGGCCGACAGCGGTGTTGTCTTTGCCCCCCGGAACCATTGAATACGCGCCCGAGGCAACGTTGACGCGGCCACCGGCTACGGTTGCCGATTCGGCATCAACTTCTGTGCCCGAATTGTCACCCGCCTGATTCCCAATGCCTCCGCCAACGGTCCCATTTTCGTCGCTGACCATGTTCACTGCGCCGCCGCCGATCGTGCTATACGATGCGCTTGCGATATTGCCGCTACCCGTAGCGGCTGGGGTCCCCCCACCACCGATTGTGGACATATATCCACTCGCGACGTTGAGTGTACCGCCGCCAACGAACGCGCCGTCGTTGGTTGCAAAGTTGCTCCCGCCACCACAAACGGTGGCGGAGGGGCCACTTACTTGATGGCCACCACCCCCGCCGATGGTGGAATAGTTACCGCTCGCTTCACAGTTGTAGCCGCCTGCAATGGTTGCTCCGTAACCAAAGGCGCGGTTATGAGCTCCGCCCCCGACTGTGGCGTAGGCCGCGTCTTCCAGACTTCCGGCGTCGTCACCAGCCTGATTGTTCGCACCACCGCCGATTACGCCGTAGCTGTCCGTCACGCGGTTATTGGTATTGGCCGGGTCCGACGGGTTTGATGGCCCGCCGCCCGCGATGGTGGCATACGGCGCAAGGGCGCGGTTGGCCTGGCCCCCGCCGACCGTGGATAGTTCGCCACTGGCCTGGTTTCCTTGCCCACCCCCGACCGTCGCGCTCAGGGCCGTCGCGGAATTGTTTTTCCCGCCGCCGATGGTAGTGAACTTCGCATTGGTCGTGTCCTGGGTGGCCCCGTCGTTGCTCCCCGCCCGATTGTCGGCCCCACCCCCGATGGTGCCGTAATCGTCGTAGACGATGTTGCCGATCCTGTCCAAATCCGCTCCGAGCTCTGTGGGCCCTCCGCCGCTGATGGTTGCGTAGGAACCGAACACCGAATGGGCTTCTCCGCCTCCGATGGCGCTCTTGCTACCGGAAACAGTGTTGTTGAACCCGCCGCTAACAACGGAGCTCTTGCCGATAGCTTTATTGAGAGCACCGCCTCCGATGGCGGACAGGCCTCCGGTCGCCTCGTTATTGTTCCCTCCAGCAACCGTGTCGGCGTGATTTGTCTCCCACGACACGAGGGTCCATGCTCCCGGACCGGCCAGATTGTTGTATCCGCCGCCGACGGTCGAAAAATCGCT
>JAWODE010000070.1:0-11205 GCA_046483455.1 Candidatus Hydrogenedentota bacterium
CTTTCACGGCAACGGAGCCAGAGCGGCCTGGTTGGATAATTGGGCGACGGCCTTGTCAAGGAATTGGCACGCGACAGTCATGATCTCCGTGCCGTCTCTCAAATGCGCACGAAAGATGTCGCCGGTCGAAATCTGGGGCACCTCGAGCCGCTGGGCCATGCGAACGGCCTGCGTCCCTTTGCCGGCGCCCGGTGCGCCCAACATCACGATGCGAAGTCCCATGAGTGCCTTCCTGCGTACCTGCCGCCGGGCTTAACGGCGGCCGGGCGTCTTCCGCCCGCTCTTCATAAATCCATCATAATTGCGCATAACCAAGTGCTGCTCGATTTGGCGCACCGTATCCAATGCGACACCGACCAGAATCAGCAGGCTGGTCCCGCCAAAAAACTGCGAAACATTGAAGTCCTCGATACCCATGCCGCTGTTCACGAATTTCGGCAGCAAGGCAACACCCGCCAGAAATACAGCACCCACGAGCGTGATGCGCGTCATCACCCGGTTTAAATACTCGGCCGTCGCCCGACCCGGCCGGACGCCCATCACCACCCCGCCGTATTTCTTCAAATTCTCGGCGATCTCTACGGGGTTAAACGTGATTGCCGTGTAAAAAAAGCAGAAAAAGATAATCAGTCCCGCATAAATGGCATTATACAACAGACCATCGTAGGTAAACCAATTGTTAAAAAACGCCTCGACCGCGGGCGACTCCACCGCGCCCGCAACCATACTCGGAAGCATCAGAATCGAGCTGGCGAAAATAATCGGGATCACACCGGCCTGGTTGACGCGCAAAGGCAGGTAATTCCGCCCGCCGGCCGTTACGCGGCGGCCCTTCACCTGGCGCGGGTACTGTACCGGAATGCGCCGCTGCCCCGTCGTCACCAGTATTACGCCGGCAACGACCGCCACCATCACGGCGACCAGCATCAGCCCCTCAAACATCGTAAGCTCATCGCTGCGCAACTGCAGGTACAAGCTGTACACCGCCATGGGCATGCGCGAGACAATACTCACAAAAATAATGAGTGATATGCCGTTGCCGACGCCATGTTCGCTAATCTGTTCACCCAGCCACATAATGAACGCCGTGCCCGTGGTAAACGAGATGACGCACAAAATGTAGAAAAGGACGTTCGGATTCGGCACAATGGTCAGACGCGGACTGTTCAAATTCACCAGGTAGGTCGCCACAAAAAGCGACTGCACTATGCATAGGCCAATCGTCCCGTACCGCGTGTATTCGGTGATCTTCTTCTGGCCTTCCGGACCCTCTTTAGCGAGGCGTTCCAGTTGCGGCACCACTGCCGTAAGCAACTGAATGATAATCGACGCACTGATGTACGGCATAATACCCAGCGCGAAAACCGTTGCATTTCTGAACGCGCCGCCCGAAAACATGTCGTAAAAGCTCAGCAGCCCTCCCGTGCCCATGGCTTCACGCAACGCACCACCGTCCACACCCGGCGTCGGCACGTGCGCACCCAAACGATACACGGCAAGCATCACCAGCGTGAAAAATATCCGGCTCTTTAGCTCAGGAATCTTCAGCGCGTTCCGGAAGGCTTCTACAGGCTGAGACACTAATTATCCCTCCGTTGACGCTTTGGGTTTACGAGTAACGCCGCTGCGGCTCTTCGCACGGCTCTCGGGCGCCTCGAACACTTCCACGGCGCCGCCGGCCGCTTCGATCTTCCGCCGCGCCGGCCCGCTCACCGCATGTACCTTAACACTGAGTTTCTTCGTAAGCTCGCCGTCGCCCAAAACCTTGACGCCGCCCCTCGAAGGACGCACCAACCCCGCTTCCACGAGAGACGCCGGAGTCACTTCCGCGCCCGCATCGAACGCTTTCTCGAGCGCAGCCACATTTACCACCGCCATCGCGAAACGGTCTTCGTGGTAGAAACCGCGCTTCGGTAGACGCCGGTTTATCGGCATCTGGCCACCCTCGAACCCCCGGGGACGCGAGTAGCCCGACCGCGACTTCTGCCCTTTATGGCCTTTGCCCGACGTCTTGCCGCGGCCTGAACCCGGGCCTCGTCCGACTCGCTTGCGCTTCTTCATTGCGCCGGAGGCGTCTGTCAGCGTGCTAAGATCAATCATCATTCTTTCCTGGCCGTTTTCATTCCTCGCGCAGCTTCGCACCGCGCTTCACACATTTTTCTTCTATCTACAAAATATCCGCCACGTCGAGGCCGCGCCGCTTGCCGACCGCCTCGATCGTTTCCAACTGCCTCAAACCGTCCATTGCCGCCCAGACCACGTTCGTCGCGTTATTCGACCCCAGCGACTTGGTGAGAATGTTTCGGTATCCCGCGGCTTCGACCACCGCGCGCACCGGGCCGCCGGCGATCACGCCCGTACCCAACGAGGCCGGTTTTAACAAGACATGCGCTGCACCCGAACGGCCGATCACCTCGTGCGGAATCGTCGTGCTTACAATAGGCACTTCGATCATCTCCCGCTTCGCCTTTTCGATGGCCTTGCGGATGGCTTCCGGCACTTCCGTCGCCTTGCCCAGCGCCGCCCCGACGCGGCCTTCGCCATCGCCCACAACTACAATCGCGCTGAACTTAAACCGCCGGCCGCCTTTCACCACCTTCGAGACACGGTAGATTTTAACGACCTGTTCGATAAAATTCTGCTCCGCCTCTTCCCGAGAAGCCCGGTCCGCTCTGGAGTCTCGTTTTTCTTGCACAGTGCTAAGCCCTTCTCTTTCTCCTAAAAGTTCAGTCCCGCTTTTCGGGCCGCGTCGGCAAGAGCCTTTACGCGTCCATGAAACAGGTTGCCTCCTCGGTCGAAACATACCTTCGTGATCGATGCGGCCTTCGCCTTATCGGCCACCGCGTTGCCCACAGCCTTCGCCGCTTCAATGTTGCCGCCCGGCTGCTTGAGCGAAACCGAGGATACGGCCGTCAACGTGCGGCCTGTGGTGTCATCAACCAATTGCGCATAAATGTGTTTCGAAGAACGAAACACGGACAATCTCGGCCGCTCCGAAGTCCCTTGGACACGCCGCCGCCCACGCAATCTCCGGCGCTCCCGCAAGCGCATCTTCTGTGTTGTCTTCGCCATAATACTTTGCTCCCAGATGCTACTAATCAGGCAACGCCGGCCTTGCCCACCTTCCGGCGGACACGCTCGTCGGCGTAACGTATGCCTTTGCCTTTGTAAGGTTCGGGTTTCCGCCACGCGCGAATATTCGCCGTGACCTGCCCTACCAATTGCTTATCAATCCCACGTACCTTAATGGTCTGCGTACCCTCGACCTCGAACGAGATCCCTTCCGGAGGCTCGATCACCACCGGGTGGCTGTGCCCAACCGCCAAGTGCAGACTCTTACCCTGCATCGATGCGCGGTACCCCACGCCCTCGATGAGCAATACGCGTTCGAATCCCTGCGTCACGCCAACCACCAGGTTGTAGAGGAGGGCACGCATCAGCCCATGAAGCGAACGGTGCTCCGGCCTGTCGCTCGGGCGGGTCACCACGATCTGGTTGTCCTCGACCGCCACTTTCACCTCCGGATGAATCGCCTGCTCAAGCGTTCCCTTCGGCCCCGTGACCTTGATTCGGCGGGCGGACAACTCCACCTTTACCCCATCGGGGATGGGTATGGGCAATTTCCCTACTCGTGACACGACTCTCGTTCCTTTCCTCTCCGGCTTTCTTGCCGGTTCACACTCACGTTGACCTTCTTGGACGGGCTACCAAACCTCGCACAACACTTCGCCGCCAACGCGTTGCTCGCGCGCCTGTTTGCTCGTCATCACACCCGACGACGTCGTCAGGATCGCGACGCCCAACCCGCTGCGCACCGGCTTGATATCGTCGCAACGAAGCCGCACGCGCAGGCTCGGCTTGCTCACCCGCCGAAGCCCTTTCAGCACGGGTTCCCCGCTCGGCAAATAGCGCAAGGTCACATGCAAGATGCCTTGCAGGCCGTCGTCGGCCTTTGTGTAATCTTCGATATACCCTTCGCGCTTCAACACCTCGCAAATCTGTTCTTTCAGATTGGATGCGGGAATATCGACCACATCGTGTTTCGCGCACAGCCCATTGCGAATACGCGCCAGCAGATCGGCAATTGGATCATTCATCGACATGGGTACGTCTCTCTCCCTTACCAGCTCGACTTGGTCACGCCGGGCAGTTGACCTTCTAACGCCAAATTGCGAAAACAGATGCGGCACAATCCAAACTTGCGCATGTAGGCGCGCGGACGACCGCATACGCGACACCGGTTGTAGGCACGCACCTTAAACTTCGGCGTTCGATTCGCCTTGGCGATCATTGATTTCTTGGCCACGGTTACCTCCTTGCTCCTCTATCGTTCCATCGCACGGCGCCGTACCTCTTACATGCGGAAGGGCATCCCGAATTTCCGCAACAAAGCCCGGCTGGCGTCGGCATTCTCCGCATTCTTAATCACAAACGTGATATTCATGCCCCGCACACGGCTGATGCTGTCTACATCTATCTCCGGAAACACCGTCTGTTCCCGCAAACCCATCGTATAGTTGCCCTGTTTGTCAAAACTCTTTGGCGAAAGCCCGCGGAAGTCGCGAATACGCGGGATCGCGATGTTCAACAACCGGTCCAAAAACTCATACATCCGCTCGCCGCGAAGCGTGACCATACAGCCGATCTTCGCGCCTGCGCGCACCTTGAATCCCGCGATCGAGCGCCGCGCCGTACGAATACTGGCCTTTTGCCCGGTAATCAGCGCCATTGACTCCATCGCCTCTTCCATGTAGCGCGGTTCCGTCTGTGAATCGCCTACGCCCATATTCACGACGATTTTCTCGAGCTTGGGCACATTCATCACGTTCTGGCATCCGAGTTCTTGCATCAACTCGCCACGAAAAACCTCTTGATACTGCTCTTTCAATCTAGCCGCCACGGCTGTTCTCCATCCGCCGGAGCGTCCGCCTCCTACGTGCGGATCGCACCAGCTAATCGTTTAACGTCTCACCGTTAACCTTGTAATACCGCACGCGCGTGCCATCTTCGAGATGCTTGACGCCCACGCGCGACGGACGCCCCGCCGATTCGCACCAAGGGAGTACGTTCGATATATGAATCGGCGCCTCGCGCTCCACGATACCGCCCTGCTGGTTCCGTTGCGACGGCCGCGTGTGGCGCTTGACCACGTTTACACCCTCGACGGTCACGCGGTCCTGCTTCGGGAATACTCGCAGCACGCGCCCACGGCTGCCCTTGTATCTTCCGGTGACAACCACCACCGCATCGCCCTTATGAATGTGCATCGCTCCTCTTCCTCAAACCATTGACCGGCCTGCTCGCGGCCAAGCCTCCTTCACACGACCTCCGGCGCCAACGACACAATACGCATATACCCCTTCTCGCGAAGCTCGCGAGGCACCGGACCGAAAATGCGCGTGCCTTGGGGCTCCTTGTTCGGATTGATCAGCACGGCCGCGTTCGAATCAAACCGAATCACCGTCCCATCCGAGCGTTGGGTATCCTTTTTTGTGCGCACGATCACCGCTTTTACCACATCGCCTTTTTTTACGTTCGAGTTCGGCAAAGCCTCTTTGACTGTGGCCGTGATAACATCGCCCACATGAGCGTACCGCCGGCGCGTGCCGCCAACCACTTGCACGCATCGGATCCGGCGCGCACCCGTATTGTCCGCAACGTCGAGATTGCTGTAGATTTGTATCATGACAACGCTTCCTCAATGACCGCCTATTCAGCGCGGCGCACAATTTCCCTCACGCGCCAACGCTTGGTCTTACTCATGGGGCGCGTTTCCGCGATACGTACCACGTCGCCCACGTTGCAGTTATTGTCTTTATCATGCGCTTTGAATTTCTTCGCGCGCTTGACTGTTTTTTTGTACAACGCGTGCGCCACGGTGCGCTCTACCGCCACCGTCACCGTCTTGTCCATCGCGTTGCTTGTCACTACGCCCACGCGTACTTTTGTCTGGCCCCGTTCCGCCATCGTTATTTCGCCTCTTCTACCTGCTTCGCCGCAGCAAGTTCCCGTTCGCGGATGATGGTCTTGATACGGGCAATATCCCGCCGCGCATTCCGGAGGGCGCGCACATCGTCCACCGCCCCGGTCACCTGCTGCATGCGGAATGCCCACAGGGCATCCGCGCGCTCGCGCAGCCGTTGCCGCAATTCCTCATCCGTCAGTTCACGTATCTCAGATGCCTTCACCGTATTTCTCCATGCGGGCACACGCCCCGCATCATTACAAGCGCCCCACAAATTTCGTTGCTATGGGAAGCTTACGGCCCGCTAGACGAACCGCTTCGCGAGCCAGCGGCTCCGGAACCCCTTCCAGCTCGAACATGATCCGGCCCGGTTTAACCACCGCCACCCATTCCTCGGGCGCGCCTTTTCCTTTACCCATGCGCACTTCCGCCGGCTTTTTCGTAATCGGCTTGTCCGGAAACACACGAATCCAAATCTTCCCGCCGCGGCGGACCGCACGCGTCAGGGCAATACGGGCCGCCTCGATTTGCCGTGCCGTCACCCAGCCGTCCTGGACCGCTTTCATACCGTATTCGCCGAAATCTATTTTCGTGGCGCCCTTCGACGCTCCGCGCCGGCGGCCTCGGTGCACTTTGCGGTGCTTCACTCGTTTCGGCATCAACATCGCTTTTGTTCTCCTCGAACGTTATTCCATTACTATCTACGGCGCGCTGCCTTTTCCGCGCCGCGTCCCCGGCCACCTTCCCGGCGGCTCGTCGACGGTCGCGCTTCGGGCAACCCGGACACCCGTTCGCCGCGCTCCACGTCACCATGGTAGATCCAGCACTTCACACCGATGGTCCCGTATGTCGTGTAACTCGTGGCAAATCCATAATCCACATTGGCGCGCAACGTATGCAGCGGAACGCTGCCTGCGCGCGTCTCCTCCGTCCGAGCGATCTCCGCGCCGTTCAGCCGACCCGACACCTGCAGGCGAATGCCTTGCGCGCCCAGCCGCATCGTGCTCTGAACCGTCTTCTTCAGCGCGCGCCGGAAAGACACCCGCCGTTCGAGTTGCGACGCCACGGCTTCCGCCACCAACTGCCCGCTCAATTCCGGGCTGAACACCTCGTGAATATTGATGAGGAGTTCACGGCCCGTAAGCCGCTCCAGCTCAAAACGCAGCTTATCCACTTCGGTACCCCGCGGACCGATCACCAAGCCCGGCCGTGCCGTGTGAATATGCACCTTCGCCTTCCGGCCTGCACGCTCGATGTCGATTCGCGCTACACCGGTGTTGTACAGGCGCCTCTTCACATAGTCGCGCAGCTTCAGGTCTTCATGCAGCAAGTCTGCGTATTCCTTATCTGCATACCAGACCGAACTCCAGGTGCGTATCACACCTAAGCGAAAGCCCAACGGATGTACCTTCTGACCCACGGTCCTCTCCTCTTCGTACGGCCTCCCTGGGGGGAAGCCTTCACCTTCAGTCGCTAATAACCAATTCAATATGACTCATGCGTTTCCGCACCCGCACGGCACGCCCGCGCGGCTGGAAATGCAGACGCTTCATCGTCGGCCCTTCATTCACCAGAATCTTCTTGATTACCATCTCATCCGCATCAATGCGCTCGCGCGTTTCCGCTGCCTTGTTTTCCGCATTGGCCACCGCCGAGTTCAGAAGCTTGGCCAACACCGGGGCCGGGCTTTTCAGCGTAAAAGCCAATGTATCACGCGCTTCTTCTACGCTCTTGCCCCGGATCAAATCGGCAACCAGGCGGACCTTACGCGGAGCTATCCGGATAAACCGCGCGCGTGCAATCGCCTCAGCCATTACACCATACCTCCCTCTTTCGTACGCGAATGCGCCCGGAATTGGCGAGTGGGCGCAAATTCACCCAGTTTGTGGCCTACCGCATTCTCCGTGATGAACACCGGCACAAATTTCCGCCCATTGTGAACGGCGACCGTCATACCCACCATTTCCGGTGTAATTGTCGAACGGCGCGACCACGTCCGGATGACTCGCTTATCCTTCGTGCCCATATGCTTCTCCACCTTCTTCATGAGGTGTTCGTCCACAAACGGGCCTTTCTTGACTGAGCGTGCCACAGTAATCTCTCCTCGGTGTTGCTGTCTCTACTTCTTCCGGCGGCGAATGATATGAGCATTCGAGCGCCGATTCTTCTTGCGGGTCTTGTAGCCTTTGGTCGGAACGCCCCACGGCGTTACCGGGTGCCGCCCCCCCGACGTGCGGCCTTCGCCGCCTCCATGAGGATGGTCCACAGGGTTCATCACGACACCACGCACCTTCGGGCGGTGTCCAAGCCACCGCGCACGGCCCGCTTTACCTTTACTGATATTTTGATGCTCTTCATTGCCCACGCTGCCTACCGTCGCCCGGCAGTCCGACAAGACGCGTCGCATCTCGCCCGAGGGCAGCCGCAATGCGGCATACCGCCCTTCACGCGCCACCAATTGGCACGCATTGCCCGCCGAACGCGCCATCTTCCCTCCACAACCAGGCACCATCTCCACGCTGTGAACGGTAGTCCCGAGGGGTATCCGCGCCAGGGGCAGACTATTGCCGACCCGAAGTTCAGCATCGGGGCCACTCTCGATAACCATCCCTACCTCAAGGCCTGAGGGGCACAGAATGTACCGCTTTTCGCCATCCGCGTAACTCACAAGGGCAATGCGCGCCGACCGGTTCGGGTCATACTCGATCGCAATCACCGTGCCCGGAACGCCTTCCTTCTCACGACGGAAATCGATCTCGCGGTAGCGACGCTTATGCGCGCCTCCGCGGCGGCGTACGGTGATCCTCCCGTGCGCGTTGCGCCCCGCTTTGCGCGGGTTCCCCGAGGTCAGCGACTTCTCGGGTTTCTTCTTCGTAATCTCCGCAAAATCCGACACGCTCATGTAGCGCCGCGCCGGGGTCACTGCTTTAAATCTACGTAACGGCATTGCCTGCGTGCTCCTCTATATCAGGTCAATCGAATCGCCCTCGTGCAACGTCACGACGGCCTTCTTCCAATGGGCAGTCCAGCCGTACTGCAGGCCACGCCGGCGGCGCTTGCCCGGATAATTACACGTATTGACCGACAATACTCTCACATTAAACAGACGCTCGATAGCGTCCCGAATCTCCGGCTTATTGGCCCCGGGGTCCACCCGAAACACATACTGATTCCGAGTTTCGGTCTGGATGGTCGACTCCTCGGTAATCACCGGCGCCTTAATAATGTCGTGGGGATTCCGGCTCATGACAGGCGCTCCTCAAGCTTCGCCACGGCGTCCTGCACCACGACGATACGCTTCGCTTCCAAAACATCCAGCGCGTTCACATCCGCGGCCGTCCGCACGGCTACCCGCGGAATATTGCGCGCCGACAACACCACCGCCCGGCTCGGCTCCGCCGTCACCACAAGGGTGCGTTCTTCACGCGGCCGAAAATGTGCAAGCATTTCGACAAACGGCTTTGTTTTCGGTTCCGTACACTGGAACTCGCTCAACACACACAACGCATCGTTCCGTACGCGATCGCTTAACGCGCAACACAAGGCCTTCTTTCGCGACGAGGCCGATAGCCTCCGGCGGTAACTCCGCTTGTGCGGGCCAAATACCACGCCGCCGCCACGCATCTGGGGCTCGCGCACACTCCCGTGGCGGGCATGGCCCGTACCTTTCTGGCGGTACGGCTTCGCCCCCCCGCCCCGGACTTGGTCGCGAACCTTGGTCTCCGCATTGCCTTGGCGCTGAGCGCTCCGAAGCGCAACTACCACCTCTTTGATCAGCGTCGGGTTGGCAGGCACGTCAAACACAGCGGCGCTCAGGTCCACCGACCCAGCCGCGCTGCCATCCGCCTTGTATACTTTCGCCGCTGCCATCGCTACTCAGTTCCTTTCAAACACTTTTTCACTTCAACGTACGCCCCATTGGCGCCCGGCACCGCCCCGCGAACCACCAGCAGATTCTTCTCGGGGTCGACTTTTACGACCTCTAGATTCTGGACCGTCCGCCGGACATTACCCATCCGCCCGGGCATCCGCTTGCCTTTCACTACCTTGGAGGGATCGGCGCTCTGCCCGATAGCCCCCGGCGCCCGGTGCAAATTCGAACCATGCGTATCCGGACCGCCTTTGAAGCCATGGCGTTTCTGCACGCCCGCGAAACCCTTGCCCTTCGTCGTCGCGGCAACATCCACGTGCTCCCCCGCCGCGAAGATGTCCACCCGGACTTCGTCGCCTTCGTTCACCTCACTGCCCGGCGCCAACGGCATTTCGCGCAGCCAGCGCTTGAGGGAGCCGCCGGCCTTCGCCTGGTGACCCAGTTCAGGCTTCGACAACAGCGATTTCTTAGCATCGGCAAAGCCGAGCTGCACCGCGACGTACCCGTCACGCTCGTTAGTCTTTACTTGCATGACGGTAGCCGGCCCCGCCTCGAGCACCGTGACGGGAACCCAACGCCCGTCCTCGGTGAAAATGCGGGTCATCCCGAGCTTCTTTCCCAGCAATCCGCTTACCATGATCTCTCTATCCTCGTAGGCGCCGGAGCCGGTTTGACTCCGCGCGCCGGTCGTGCTGCGTTCGCTATTGCTTGATCTCGACGTCCACTCCCGCCGGCAAGTCCAGCCGCATCAGCGCGTCCACCGTCTGGGCCGTCGGATTCACAATATCCATAAGACGCTTATGGGTGCGAATCTCGAACTGCTCCCGGGACTTTTTGTCCACGTGGGGCGAGCGATTCACCGTGTACTTTGAAATGGCCGTCGGCAGCGGGATGGGCCCGTTAATGCCGGCCCCGGTGCGCTTGGCCGCCGATACGATCTCTTCCGTCGATTGATCGAGCAACCGGTGATCGTACGCCCGTAATTTAATTCGAATTTTTTGCGTTTCTGCCATGGCCGGACTCCGGCTCCATCTCCTGGTTAAGGTTTGTTACTCCACAATTTTGGTGACTACGCCGGCGCCCACCGTGCGGCCGCCTTCGCGAATGGCGAACCGCAGCCCCTCGTCCATGGCGATAGGCATAATCAGCTCCGCCGAAATCGTCACGTTGTCGCCCGGCATGACCATCTCCACGCCCTCGGGAAGCTGCAGGGAGCCCGTCACGTCCGTCGTGCGGAAATAAAACTGCGGCCGGTACCCGTTGAAAAACGGCGTGTGCCGCCCGCCTTCTTCCTTCTTCAAAACGTACACCTCGCCCTCAAACTTCGTGTGCGGCGTGATCGAGCCCGGCTTCGCAATCACCATCCCGC
>JAWODE010000074.1:0-3671 GCA_046483455.1 Candidatus Hydrogenedentota bacterium
CGCGCCCGATACGTCGCAGCTCGAAACATCGAGCTTCACCGAATACCTCGAGCAATTCGTCCGGATCGTGCGGCCTCAGATACTCAGTTATGATGACTACATGGTCCAGTACTCGATGGATTTCACCGGGTCTCCAAAACGCCGGCAGCGTTACTTTCTGGACCTTTGCGAAGTGCGGCGTGTCGCCAAAAAGCACGAACTGCCGTTCTGGAACATCGTCTCGTCGAACCAAATTCGGCCTTTCACAACGGTTCCCTCGCCCGCGAATATGGCGCTTCAGGCTTACACAACCCTGGCCGCGGGCGGCCGCGGTCTCTCGTGGTTTACCTATTACGTGCGGGGCTACGACTACGCCCCTATCAACAAAGCCGGGCATCGCACCGCGACATGGCAATACCTGCAGTTCGTCAACCGCCAGGTAAAGACGTTAGGGCCGTATATGAATCGTCTTGAATCGACGGGTGTTTACTTCACCGATCCTGCGCCCGCGGAAGGATTGCACATTCTTCCCGGGAAGCTGGTTACGTCGGTGGAAGCCGATGTGCCCATCATGATAGGAGAGTTTGCGGCAGAGAACGGTACGCCGTTCATCATGCTCGTAAATCTCTCTTTGGCTGGGTCCGTGAAGCTCACAGCAACTTTGGCCGACGGTTTGGCCGCCGCCGCGCGGATTTCCCCGGAAGACACTACTGAAAACCCTGTTGATTTGGACGAAAATTTATGGCTTCCCGCGGGACAAGGCGTTCTCATCAAGCTGGCGCGGTCGTGATTGCGCGTGCGTCAATTGATTCGGTCTGCATCGCCCATGCCCTCGACATCGTGGGTGAGGAGGAGGCCGGAGGCCGGGCACGTGGAACACACATTGCGGCTGGTACCGGCACCGTAACGCAGACCTGAGAAGGCGGTCAAATACTTACCACGCTGCGTTTTGTTCGTAGAGCTGGTCGATGACTTCGAGAATAACAGGCTCTGTGGCGACAACCGGTTCGACGCGGCGTTGACTCACGCGCTCGACGTCTTCAATCGCGACGATATCCAGGGCGTTGGCCATGGCGAGGGTCAGGGTTTCTTCGTCAGCGCGGATGGGGACGCATTTGTGCAGGGTGGCGAGCCTGGCGGGAATCAGTCCGGCTACGTCGGGCTGGATGGTATCGGCTTCCACCTCGACGTATTGCGTTCCGGCCCGCAAGGCGACGGCCTGTGCGACAGCTTCCGGCGATGCATAGCCCTTTTCCTGAAGAATGGCGCCGAGCTTCATTTGGGGGTCCATGCGCTGCTCTTCGAGCGCGTCTTCGAGTTGTTCGAGTGTGATGACGCCCATTTCCCACAGAATTTCACCGAGTTTAAAGCGGCGTCCCTCGGCGTCCGAGAGTGTTGGCGTAGGCGGTCCGGAAGAAGCCGGCGCGGAGGCTTCCTCGATGACGATTTCCGGTTCAGGCTCTTCGGATTTGGATGGTTGGGGTTCTTTAGCGGGCGTTTCCGGCGGCCGCGGTTCGGCTTGGTTTGCCTTCAAGTGCTTTATTTCCGTCCGAAGCTTGCGGAGTTCTTTCTTGGATTTTTCTTGTTCTTTTAAAGCGGCGTTGAGTTTCTCGGCAGCGGCTCCGCCGGCGCCTTCCGCCGCTTCTGCTTCTTGGTCACGTTGTTTTTCGACGTTATTGGCCCGGTCGGTGGCCTCTTTCAGCGCCTTCTCGAGTTGGTCTGCACGGGTTTCGGTCTCGACCGCTTTCTGGAGTTTCTCGCGGAGTTTGGTAACCTCCTTTCGGAGGCCATCCGCATCCAGTTTCAATGTCTTGATTTGGTCTTCGGCCGTCTGTTTGCCCGCGGTAACGTCGACCAGACGCGCTTTGAGGCTGTCGTGTGCCGATTCGGCTTCGGCCTTTTCCTTTGCGGTGTTTTCCGCCCGTTTGCGCAAGGTGGCAAGTTCGGTATCTTTTTGGGCGAGCTCTTGTTTCAGTGCGCTGATTTGCTCCAGGCCCTGTTCGAGTTCGGCGTTTCGCGTGCTCAGCGTCTTTTGGAGTTCTTCGACTTGTTGCTGCAATGCGGTCTTTTCGGAACGCTCGGATTCGAGAGATGCCTCGGTCTCAGTAGCTTGCCGCTCGAATTCGGTGATGCGCATTTTTGAGGCTTGGATAGCCTGGTCCTGTTCGGAAACGCGCTTTTCGAATTGGAGGATGGTTTCTTTTTGCGCGTCGATCTCTGTGTCGCGTTCGGAAACCTGTGCTTCGAGTCCTTTAATGGTCCCGACCAGTTTTTCCGCCTCCCCCATAGCTTTCCGCAAGGACTGAACCGTTCCCATGATGTCTTTCACGACTTGGGCGGCGGAGTCCCCGCGCGTCGTGAAATCGTTTCGAACGGTTTCGAGGAGATCGCGGGCTTTGGCGAGCTGGTCTTCTCCGGCACGAAACCCGTCTGCTGACATGTTTTGAAGATCGAGAACCAGTCGCTCGAGATGGTCCCAGTCTTCCCCGGTGTGTGATGTCACTTTGGTCATTGGTCTAATCCATCCCCCTACGCAAGAACCCGAGTTTCTCCTAGCACGGTCCCTGACGGATTCCCCATAGGAGTATACCATACTTTCTTTCCGTAAACAGAGAAAAATGGAATTTTCTGGATGGCGCACCCCGAATATACCGTTATTGCTCTTCCGAAGCCAGATTTCTAAGGCACAGGCTGGATGCTTATTCATTAAATTATGCTAATTATACAGCATGGACAAAGTTTTGCGAGTTCAAGAACAGGGGAATCAGGCAGAGCCCCTAAGTGTACGTTATCTATTGCAAGGTGTTGGGTTTGGGACGGAGCCGTAAAGAATGTGGGCGCTGTTTGCATGGTGACTTCCGGACGAGTAGATTGAGATGGTTTCAAGCAGCGTGATCTCAGCTTAGGGTGAGAGGAGCATATCCATGTTGACACGAGAGAGAATCCGTGGGCTTCAGGAACGGGCGGCAAGGATGCTCGATGCGCAGGGCATCGCGATTACGCCGGAGGAGCGCGAGAACATCGAAATTGCGGATTTCGGTCTGGACGAGGTTGAGAAGACCGGTCTCGAACTGGTGGTCTACGTGAATACGGACCGCTACTGCGCGAAGGAACTGGTTATGTTTCCGCATCAGACGTGTCCCGAGCACCGGCATCCCGATGTTCAGGGGGAACGTGGCAAAATGGAGACGTTCCGATGCCGCGCCGGCGAAGTGTATTTGTACGTGGACGGGGAGCCGACACCGAATCCTGTATGCAAGCCTCCGGAAGGTAGTGAAAGGTACTATACCGTGTTTCGTGAGATCGTGTTGCGGCCGGGAGAGCAGTACACGATTCCTTCCGACACGCTGCACTGGTTTCAGGCGGGGGATGAGGGCGCGATCGTATCGGAGTTTTCGAGCACCAGCCGCGATGAATCGGATGTTTTCACGGATGAGCGCATCCAGCGAGAAACCGTGGTTTCGGACGAGTGAGTCGGCGGGCGTGGCGGTCCCAGGGGGAGGGAACTGAAGAGACACGGACGGACACGGACGATATGGACGGTGTGGACGGGGCATGGAGAGGTGCGGTGCGTGGGCGGCAGGTTTGGGAAGGCCGGGGGTTGGAGACCACGCGGGGCCGCGTGGTCGTAGGAGCGGTGGACGGGGCATGGAGAGGTGCGGTGCGTGGGCGGCAGGTTTGGGGAGGCCGGA
>JAWODE010000075.1:0-2863 GCA_046483455.1 Candidatus Hydrogenedentota bacterium
GGGCCTACCTCGAAGGCCAGTACCTGCGCGAGGGGTGCGAACCGTTCCGCATCCAGGCCGGATACAACCTCAGCGTACAGGGTCCCGCCGAAGAAAAGTGGGGCTACACCGTCCCCTGCCTGGGCGATCTGAACAACGACGGCAAAAAAGAAATCATCTACAACTCGATCATTGGCCGCATCGAGCGGCTGCTCCTCCAGCGTATCGGCCTTGTAACGCGCAAACCCCTTCGCGTCGCATGGCCCGGTGAACCGCCCTATCCCGAGTGGAACTGGTGGAAACCGGAGCCCGCTCATCTCGTGGTGCAGTGGCGCACTCGCCCCAATGTGCTCGATTGGGACAACGACGGCCGCGAGGACCTTATCGCCGTCGATCATGAAGGCTACCTCGCCTTCTATCGCAGCACCGGCGACGTGCTCGAACCCGGCAAACGCGTCTTCCTCGATAAAAACAATGAACCGTTGCGCCTTAACGCCGGCGAGGGCGGTAAAAGTGGGCGCGCAAAAATCCATCTGGTCGACTGGGACGGCGACGGCGACCTCGATCTGATCCGCAACACCAAAAATGCGGGCTGGTTCGAGAACACCGGCGATAATAGATACGTCTGGCGCGGCGACTTCCCGGCGCGCGCGTTGGCCGGCCACACCACCGCGCCCCAAGCCGTCGACTGGAACGACGACGGCAAGCTCGACCTCATCGTCGGCGCGGAAGACGGCCACATCTACTGTTACCACCGCGCCGCCCTCGAAGAACCCGGCAAGCTCGACGCAAAAAAGAAATAGGCATGACAGGGACTCGCCCAAAACGGCGCTGCCGACAAAAAGATAATGGAGACCGACGTGTCGATGCCCTTTCACACAAGCTCACGTGATTCGCTGGGGCACGCGGTTCCGGTTTATACAGATTTGCGGGGGAAGATTTGGCCGTCCTGGCAGGGGGCGTCGGTCAGGCCGAAGGTCATTTCGGCCTCAACGGCGACGTCGTCCTCGATTTTCGCCACCGCCTTGACGCGGCACGCATTGCGCCTGAGCTGCAGCATTTCGGATTCAACGATGAGCTGATCGCCGGGCACAACGGTCCGGCGGAAGCGCGCGTTGCTGATGCCCATAAAATAGGCGAGTTTGCCCGCTTTACCGTTTCCGTCGAAGAGAAGGACGGCGCTCACCTGGGCCATGGTCTCGATGATGAGGACCCCCGGCATGATGGGCATGTTGGGCCAATGCCCCTGGAAAAACGGTTCGTTTACGGTGACATTCTTGATGCCAACGGCACGTTTGTAAGGGACATAAGACAGAATCCGGTCTACCAGAAGGAAAGGAAACCGGTGCGGGAGAACCTGCATGATATTGCTGACATCGAGCGCCGGCTGGGTTTTTTCATGGCTTCGCACATACGTGGGGTCGATTTTGGAATGCCCGTTCAGCAAAGCGCGTTTCACTTGCTTCGAGAAATTCACGTGCAAAGGATGACCCGATTTAACGGCGATTACATGCCCTTTAATGGGCTGGCCCAGAAGAAAGAGGTCGCCCAGCAAATCGACCAACTTGTGGCGCACGAATTCATCCGGGAAACGCAGGTCGTCGTTCAAAATGGATTCGTCGCCGATGACAATAGCGTTTTCGAGGCTTCCGCCTTTGATGAGGCCCTGTTCCTGAAGCATGCGGACCTCGCGAAGAAAACAAAACGTCCGGGCGGGCGCAATTTCTTTCTCGTACGTTTCAGGGGTGATGGTGTACGAAGCGTATTGCGTGCCCACGGAAATGTGGTCATAAGCGATAGTGACGGTGAGACGTGTTTCCTCCGCGGGCAACACGCTCAGCGTCTTGTCTTCCGATTTGTAGTAGACGGGCTGCTTGATCTCGACATACTCGCGCTTGGCGTTTTGTTCAACGAAGCCGGCCTCTTTCAACGTATTGAGAAAAGGCAAAGCACTACCATCGCCCACGGGCGCTTCGTTGGCGTCGACCTCGATATCGACATTGTCGATGCCGAGGCCGGCGATAGCCGAAAGCACATGTTCCACTGTGTGAACCTTGACGCCGTTAATACCGATGGTGGTGCCGCGCGAGACATCGACGACATGGTCGATATCGGCTTTCACGCCCGGCCGATGGGGCAAATCAACCCGATAAAAGGTTACCCCGCTGCCCGCGGAGGCAGGTTTGAAGGTAATGGTGGTCAGGTTTCCAGTGTGAAGACCAATGCCAGAAAAAGAGGACGGCTTAGCTATGGTCTTTTGACGTTCCATCCTGTTGTGTTTCCAACTCCTCAAGGCGGCGGCGGAGCTCACGGATTTCCCGCCGCGTCTCCGGCAAATGCCGCATGCTTGCGATTATACGCTTGTCCCGTTCATGGTCCATAGCCGGAAAGCCTGAAACCACTTTTCCGGATGCTATCGATTTCGTAACCCCACTAAAGCCGCCCACCGTCACTCCGTCACCAATTTCAATATGGCCCGCGACTCCTGCGCCGGCGGCGATGGTAACCCCATTTCCAAGGATGGCACTTCCGGAAATCCCTGCATTTCCGCAGACAAGACAACGCTCTCCCATCTCAACATTGTGTCCGATCTGGACGAGGTTGTCAATTTTAGTGCCATTCCCGATGATGGTGCTACCAAAGGTGCCCCGATCAATGGCGCTATTTGCGCCAATCTCAACATCATCTTCGATCACAACATTTCCGACTTGCGGAATCTTTCGGGGCCCACCGGGTCCATTGACATATCCAAACCCGTCGGACCCAATGACAGCTCCACTGTAAATAACACACCGGGCGCCAATCACAACACCCGCTAAGATACTGGCGTTAGGGTAGATAAGCGTATCCGGCCCGATCCGGGCTCCCTTGCCGACATAGACGC